>DBDM01000020.1:7867-8019 GCA_002293585.1 Bacteroidales bacterium UBA932 | reverse complement strand
GAAAGCATTGCCGGCATGGAGGTGAAGCCCATTAACTATTTGAATTTCCCGTCTTGTATTTATACTTCACCCGAAATTGCCTCGTGCGGCATGACGGAAAAAGTTGCACGCGAAAAAGGCTTTGAACTGAAAATCGGTAAATTCCCCTACAC
>DBDM01000020.1:0-7782 GCA_002293585.1 Bacteroidales bacterium UBA932 | reverse complement strand
ATTGGTGACCGCACGCAACTTAGGCGTGAAAGGAAAAGAAATTATTCACTCCATCCACCCACATCCCAGCATGAGCGAGGCCATTATGGAAGCCGCCGCCGCCGCCCACGGAGAGGTAATACATATTTGAGACTTTGAGANNTTGAGATTATCTGTGTAAATCTGTGATATCTGTGGGAAACTTTGAGACCGTGAGATATATAGAACGCGGATGACGCGGATATAACGGATCCAACCGGATTTCCATCTGCGTAAGTCTGCGAGTTCTGCGGGAAACTTTTATACCGTGATATATGCCTCCCGACACTCATCACTCTCAATTCTCCATTCTCAACTCTCAACTCNNAGTCCCAGTTCCTTCGCCTTCTGCTCCATCAGCGCGTAGGCTTCGTCGTAATTATTATGAATAACACCGTCGAGAATAGCGTCCTTAATGGCATCTTTAATGATCCCCACTGCCGGACAGGGTTGCAGGTTATATTTCCTCATAATCATATTGCCGGAAATAGGTGGCTGGAAGTTACGGACAGCATCCTTAGCCTCCACATCAATTAATTTTTGACGTACGATCTCAAAGTTGCGCATGTGACGGCGAACGGTCTGCTCGTTCTTCGACGTGATATCCGCCTCGCAAAGCAACATCAGGTCATCAATGTCGTCTCCGGCATCAAACAACAGGCGACGCACGGCAGAATCGGTCACCTCTTCCTGCGACAGCACTATGGGGCGCAGGTGCAGCTGCACCATTTTTTCCACATACCTAATCCGGTAATCATTCATAGGCAAGCGCAAACGCCGGAAAATGCCATGCACCATTTTAGCACCGATAAATTCATGCCCGTGGAAGGTCCATCCCAACTGCTGATCATAACGTTTGGTAAGGGGTTTGGCAATATCATGCAATACGGCCGCCCAGCGCAGCCAGATATTGTCGCTCTTGGCCGCCACATTGTCGAGCACCTGCATGGTATGGGCAAAATTATCCTTATGTCCGCGCCCTTCCTTAATTTCCACCCCTCTTAACTTAGCCAGTTCAGGAAAGAAAAACTCCAATAGTCCCGTTTCTTCCATTAAATAAAAACCTTTGGAAGGAGTTGCCGAATTGAGCATTTTCGTTACCTCATCAACAATACGCTCAATAGACACCACCGGCGTGCGCAACCGGTCACGGTTCCGCCTGATGGCTTCCAGCGATTCGGGCACAATAGCAAAGCCCAACTGGGTAGAAAAACGTATAGCCCGGAACATACGCAAAGGGTCGTCGCTGTAGGTGATATCAGGGCTCATAGGCGTACGTATCAAACCGTTTTGCAAGTCCTGCACACCGCCGAAAGGATCAATCAGCTTGCCGTAGTCTTCTTTCTGCAAACTAAATGCCAGCGCGTTAATCGTGAAATCGCGGCGGCACTGGTCATCCGTGAGCGTGCCGTCTTCCACCAAAGGCTTGCGCGAATCGGGATTGTAGGACTCCTTGCGGCAGCCCACAAACTCCACGTCCATCGCGTCACAACGCAACATCGCAGTTTTAAAACGGCGGAAAATTTTCACTTTGGCGTTCAGTTGTTCGGCCACTTTCTCTGCAATGGCTATACCGCTTCCCTCCACTACAATATCAATATCTTTGGATTCGCGTCCCAAAAGACAGTCGCGCACATAGCCGCCAATGGCATACGCGCGCATACCCTCCTGTTCCGCTATGTCGGAAACAAGTTTAAAAATGCGATGTTGAAGGAAATCGGACATATTAAGAGACTAAGGGATTAAGGGATTAGGAGATTAGGAGATTAGGAGATTAGGAGAAAAGACTTTGAGAATAACATATAGCTTGTAATTTTTCATTTTCAATTTTCAATTCTCCATTATCAATTTTCAATTTTCAATTATCATGGGTTATACCTGCTTTCTTTCAGGATAGTTTGGGCATCGAGTTGCATTAACTCGGGCAAGGTGATGTTATGTCTTTTCATGTAAGCTTCCACAATGCGATAGCCCAACCACAGCACCGCTTTGCCGGGCGATTCCTGTGCAAAATAAGAAGTGTACGGCGCATCGCTCACATACTTATGGATCGTGAACTGATTCGTGTTGTAGAGTTCACGGTTTTCGAGCAGATAAGTCCACATAAAAGCTTCATTCTCCTTACACCAATTGAGCTGTTGGGTTGTATAACCCAGCAACAGCGTGTCGGCAGCCTGCGGAAAGCACAATTCGTTCACATAACTTATTTTTCCGCCATAGATCATTTCCTGCAGCAGGGTCGATTCGTCGCCGGTTTCCACATAATATTCACTGCGCACCCAAGCTTGCAGGCATTCTGTGGGAATGCGGGCAGGCCGCATATTATATTGTTGATAGCGCGGAATATCCAACTGTCCATACAGCGAACAGGTATCACTCAAGAAACGATCCAATCCCACGCCAATCACACTATCGGTAAGCATAATCGCCTCATTAAATCCCGAAACATAAGCATACACTTCGGGAATAACCATGTCGGGAAAATAATATTTAAGATGCTTGAAACCGCCGGTCAGCGCCACATTCAACGCTTTTTCATCAGGGAATACCTGCTGCACTTCGCGATAGGCTATCTTCACCACATGAGAGTTCATAAATTCACTCAATATAGTTTGGTAAAGGGGGCTATGACTGTTGCCTATACCAATCAACCCGGTGTTATAATACTCAAAAAAATCGCCGTAACGTTCACGCAGGACGGACAGCGCCAACGTATCCTCCGCCGCAGCCTGCAAATCCTTGTCAAAGCGCTGCACTTCAATTGCAACAGGAATATCATCAACATTCACGCCGGAGTTGCAAGCCGTGAATAGTAGGCAGTAGGCGGTAAACAGCAAAGTGATGAGTGATGAGTGATGAGTGATGAGTTTTATATTATAATTATTCATTATCAATTATTCATTGTTCATTATTCATTTTCAATTCCGAATATTTCGGTATCTCACGCACAAAATCATACTGTACAGTAGCGGGGTTAAAGCGGCAACAATATAGCTGCTCTCCGTTGCTTACCACCAGCCAGGGCACATGGAGCGTAAGGTTATAACCGGCAATTTGCATAAACGTTTGCCGGGTAATCTTCACCGTGGCAGCCTTACATTCGGCAAGCAGCAACGGACGAGCATCCCGCCCGTAAACCACAATATCGGCACGAAGGTTCCGCTTACCCAAAGGCACTACCACCTCCACCCCTATCAATCCCCGGGGCACCTCGCATTCGGCCACTAAGAAATGCACGAGCTGCTGCCGCACCCATTCTTCGGGTGTAAGCGCCACATATTTCTTCCGTACAAGGTCAAAAATCTCACGTCCCTTACCGTTCTCGCGTATGCCCGGATTGAACTCCATCTGTCAATATTAGATATTCGAATAACAAAAATACATTTTTTTTTACTATTATGCAATTATTTCAAAAAAATGTTTATATTTGTATCTTATAATCAACACATTTCACTTATGAACACACAAAAATCACATCTCGCAACGCCACGGAGCAAGCGTTGGTTGCTCATCGGCGCCCTTCTTTGCTTTGCCGCCTGTGCCACCATCTCCACTTTCAGCCAGCATGCTTATCTGCAAACCACATCCCTTAAGGTGGAGGCCTTAGCCTTAATGGACAAGGCCAATGCACCATACGACACGCATGCCGACGCAGTGGAAAAATTAACCATGGACCTGCAAAAACTTTACGAATACGAAAAAAACCGGCCGAAAAACAGCATCTCCGTATCTTTATGGGACAAACTGCTGCATGAAGATGTCCTGCTGGGCGGCTTTCTGAAAGAATGGAAAACCAAGGGCAGTCTGAACCCGTACTACATTCAAGAAGTCAAATTGCAGGTGGGCGAGGCGTTCGACAAAATCGCCGGGCTGGAAAGCAAGAAAATTAAATCTACTAACTAAACATAAACTATTATGGCTTTAGATTTCAACACTCTCGTTAGCGAAATCGGCAAATTAGTGACCAAAGCATTGCAGGACTACGGCTCCAATGCCCTGGTTGATGCCAAAAGTATTATTGAAAAAAGCAAAGACGACATCCTTCGCTGGTCGGAAGCATACGCTACCGGCAAACTATCGTGGGATGAAGTAGAATCCCTCCTGCGCAACAAAAAAGCACTGTTGGACATGGATGTGGTCGTACGGGCCGGCCTGGCACTCATTGCCGTCGACAAACTGCAAGCCGACATCCTAAATCTTATTATCGGTTCATTGAAATAGTAAAACAATAAAGATGAAAAAAAGAATTATTTCGACGGCCGTGCTATTCATGGCCGTCTTGGTATCTTTCGCACAGCAGGCCCTTTGGGACAGACAGGCCATTGTGTCACCCGAAATCAACGCCGACAACACGGTGACCTTCCGCCTGAGGGCGCCCAAGGCCGTGAAAGTGGAAGTTACAGGCGATTTTCTGCCGGCGCAGCCAACACAAACGCCACACGGCACATTCGAGAGGCCGGGAGTAGCCTCCCTATCGGAAAAAGAGGGCGTTTGGGAATACACTACCCCCGCACCGCTTCCTTCGCAGCTCTACAGTTACACATTCATCGTGGACGGCCAGCGCATGAACGACCCGGCTAACGTGGCCATGATCCGCGACGTCGCCTCGGTGACTAACGTGTTCATCGTTAAAGGCGACCCGGGCGACCTCTACAGTGTCAACGACGTTCCCCACGGAACCGTTGCCCGGCGCTGGTACGACAGTCCCACCCTGAAAGAAAAGCGCCGCATCACCATCTACACCCCACCGGGCTACGAAGCGGACAAGCAGAGCTACCCCGTCTTCTATCTGCTCCACGGATCGGGTGGCGACGAAGAAGCGTGGATATCCCTCGGCCGCACTGCCCAAATCATGGACAACCTCATTGCACAGGGCAAAGCCGTGCCGATGATCATTGTCATGCCCAACGGACACACCCAGAACAATGCCGCTCCGGGCGAATCAGACCGCAAATATATTCCGGCAATGGGCGGAGGCCCACGGCAGGCTGTCGCCTCGATGGAAGACAGTTTCGGCGATATTATGAAATTCGTGGAAAACAACTACCGGGTGAAGAAAGGCAAAGCCTACCGCGCCATTGCCGGCCTGTCGATGGGTGGGATGCACGCTGCCGCCATTTCTGCCGGATATCCGGGCACCTTCGATTACGTGGGGATATTTTCAGCCCCTCCCATTGCAAGCATGAGAACACTAAGCGGTGACGACGCAGTAAAATATGCCGAAGCATTTCTCAAAAAACTGGAAACACAAAAGAAGAACGGCTACAAACTATATTGGATCGCCTGCGGCAACACCGACTTCCTTTATCAGGGCGTGCTGACCAGCGTGAAGAAAATGGACGAGATCGGCTTCACATACACCTACCGCGAAAGCGGCGAAGGCCACATCTGGAAGAACTGGCGCATCTACCTGTCGGAATTTGCCCCGATGATTTTTAGGTAATGACTCTGTGTTAAAAGCATCAAATTATGCCGTTAAAAAGAGAAGTAATATATATTGACGGGAAAGACGAAACAAACCGTATTGATTCTTGTGCGTATCAAAATAACAAATGTGTTATACGTTTCAAAAATAACGATACTGCGTATTCATACAGTAAAAATAGGGTAAAAATTGTTAAAACCGCAATAAGCAACGACAAAGCACACAACATCTTTAATTACTTAAAAAAGATAGCAGAAACCGTCGGATTAAAAACGGAAGAAGGTGATAATATACTTGAAAAAAGTTATCAGCGAATTTCGTTTATACCTGAAGATTGTATTCTTGCCTATTATTTGAATGGCACAACACCCCTGACAAGCCATAACTACCAGTCAATTGAATTTTTTCCTTTCGGATTTAATCTTAGCCAGAAAAATGCCGTAAACAAGGCATTTTCTTGTTCTATGAGTATTATTGAAGGGCCTCCGGGAACCGGAAAGACACAAACCATACTCAACATTATCGTCAATGCTGTCATGAACGGACAAAGCATTGCTGTTGTATCAAGCAATAATTCAGCTACAAAAAATGTTTACGAAAAATTGGAAAAGAATGGCATCGAATTTATTGCCGCACTGCTTGGAAGTTCTCAAAACAAAAAAGGATTTATTGATTGCCAAAAAAATATTCCCGATCTATCAAAGTTCAATTTGTCTGACATAGAAAAAGCGAGAATAAAAGAAAATGTCCAAACACTTTTCAATCAACTCACTGAATATCTCTCCAAAAAGAATGAATTGGCATTGTTAAAACAAGAACTTGATAATATAAAAACTGAATATCAACATTTTCAAAATATTTACAAAGAACAAACTAATAAATTTACTGAATTTAAGCAAGGGATAACTGCCGACGATCTGCTCACACTGTGGCTATCTATTGAAAAACAAGCAGAAAAAAGGAAGAAGTTTGGTTTTATAAAAAGATGGCGTTTTCGAATGAAATATGGAATTAAAGATAAATTGTTTTATACATATTCTTTTGAAAAAATGATATTTCTTTGTCAATTGATATACTATCCCACAAAAATATCTGAATTGACGAAGAAGAAAAAAGCATTAGAAACTTTCTTAAAAAAGTTTTCATTTGATGACAAAATGAAAGAATATGCAAAACTTTCAATGCACCTTTTGAAAGCAGAATTATATAAAAAATATGAACGTAAAGAAAGAAAAATTTACACAATAGATGAACTTCGTTCCAAATCATCCGAATTTATCAAAGATTATCCGGTAATCATGAGTACTACGTACTCTTTAAAACGAAGTCTATCCGACAATATTACTTACGATTATGTAATCATTGACGAATCCTCACAGGTTGATATAGCAACAGGTGCACTTGCATTGTCCTGCGCCAAACGGGCCGTAATTGTAGGCGACTTAAAACAATTACCCAACGTGGTTAATACTGATATGCAAAAGGAAACCGATTTGGTTTTCGATTCTTTTAATCTGCCTGAACTGTATCGTTATTCAAACCACAGTTTGTTATCTTCGTTAATAAAACTTTTCCCCAATGTGCCGAAAACACTTTTAAGAGAACATTACCGCTGCCATCCGAAAATCATAGAATTTTGCAATAAGAAATTTTATGACGATCAACTCATAGTCCTCACTGAGCAGACAGGTAAACGACAACCTCTCATAGTTTACAAAACCCCACCTGGCAATCACGCGCGAGGACGAATGAATCAACGACAGATTGACGTTATAAAACATGAAATTATTCCGAAAGAACAGCTTGAAACTGCTGATTTAGGAATTGTTACGCCATACCGCGACCAAACGAATGCTTTGCAACAAGCATTTCATGGAACTACAATAAAAGCAGATACCGTTGATAAATTTCAAGGCAGGGAAAACAAAGTTATTATACTTTCTACTGTAGATAATGAAATCTCAGATTTTACAGACAATTCAAACCGTTTAAATGTGGCGATTTCCCGTGCAGAAGAGCAACTGATACTGGTTGTGAATGGAAATGATGGCGAGAAAGATGGCAACATTGCCGATTTAATCCGATATATTGAGTACAACAACTTTTCTGTCGTTCAAAGCGATTTATGCTCTATATTTGATTATTTGTACAAAGGATATGAAGAAAAACGGGCGAAAATAATTTCAAAAGGAGGAAAAGTGTCGGAATTTGATAGTGAAAATTTAATGTACGCTTTAATCAAAGAAGTGTTATCACGCGACAATTATACAAAATATAGTATTCTTATACATTTTCCGGTAAAGAGTCTTATTAGAGATTTTTCCAAGTTAAATGAACAA
>DBDM01000156.1 GCA_002293585.1 Bacteroidales bacterium UBA932 | reverse complement strand
AACCCACGGAAGTAAATATTGTGGACGACTCCGTTGATGTGGAAATGCGCATTTACGAAGGAAAACAGGCCACGTTTAACCGTGTGATTATTACCGGCAACAATAAAACCAATGAACATGTGATACGCCGCGAGCTGTGGACACGTCCGGGCGACCTGTTTAGTAAGTCGAGTTTTGAACGTTCATTGCGCGAATTGGCGCAATCGAATAACTACGATGCCGAAAAATTGATGTCGCCCGAGGGCTATAAAATTACGCCTAATGAACGCGACGGAACGGTAGATGTGACGTACAATGTAGAAGAAAAATCCAATGACCAGGTGGAACTTTCCGGTGGCTACGGCGGTAATACATTTATTGCTACCGTAGGGTAATACTTCTCCAACTTCTCTATCCGCAACATGTTCAACAAAAAAGCGTGGCGCCCCATTCCTTCCGGTGACGGACAAACATTGGCGCTCCGTTTCCAGACCAACGGAAGCTACTACACCGCTGCCTCTGTCAGTTTCATGGAACCCTGGCTCACCGGCCGCAAACCGACTTCACTGTCCGTGTCGGCCTACTACACGCGTGAAACCAACGCTTCTTACTATTTCCAAACAGTAACCCAATCGCTCGAAACATTCGGTATATCCGTGGGTATCGGACAGCGCCTCAAATGGCCTGATAACTACTTTACACTCTACACCGGCATTTCGCTTCAGCACTATATTCTGAATGACTGGCGGTATCAATTCCTTTTCAGCAACGGGACATCTAATAATTTCAGCTTCAATATCACCCTCGGCCGTAACTCTACCGACCAGCCGGTGTATCCGCGCAAAGGTTCCGATTTTTCTCTCGGATTGCAGATTACGCCCCCCTACTCGCTGATCTCGGGAAGGAATTACAAAGGAATGTCCGACAGCGAAAAATACCAGTGGATAGAGTACCATAAATGGACATTTAAAGGTGCTTTATACACCCAAATAGTGGGCGACCTGGTGCTGATGACCCGCGCTCAGTTTGGGTTCTTAGGCTATTACAATGAAGATTGGGGCTATTCGCCCTTTGAAAGTTTCCTCCTCGGCGGCGACGGCATGATGGGTTTCAGTCGCTACGGACAGGAAAACATTGCCATGCGCGGTTACACGAACTCGTCTGTAACACCCCTGGTAAATAATGCTTATGCCGGCCATATCTACGATAAGTTCACCCTGGAACTGCGCCACCCCATTATCATGCAGCCTCAGGCTAATATCTACGGCTATGTGTTCCTCGAAGGCGGTAACGCCTGGTCGACATTCGACAAATTTAATCCCTTCGCCATTAAACGTTCTGCAGGCGTAGGTGTCAAACTAATGCTACCCATTGTGGGTGTTTTAGGTATAGACTGGGGCTATGGATTCGACAATGTACCCCACACGCCCAATGCCGGAGGCAGTCAGATACATTTTACATTCGGAATGCCGATGTAACCAAATTACGAATTACGAATTAAAAATTACGAATAATGAAACGGATTACATTAATTCTTGCAATAATACTCGGAGCGTTGACTACGGCTTCGGCACAGAAGATCGGTTATATCAACACCGAAACCATCTTAAACAAGATACCGGCCTATAAAACCGCCCAGGGACAATTGGAACGCTTGCGCGACCAATATCAAAAAGAAATTGAAACCGGTTATCAGAAAATTGAAGCGCTTTATACTACCTATCAAAATGATAAGGTGCTGCTCACCGAAGATATGAAAAAACGCCGCGAAGACGAGATCATCAACCGTGAAAAAGAGGTAAAAGATCTCCAACTTAAATATTTCGGGCAAGACGGCGCGCTCACCAAGAAAAGCGAGGAACTGCTCAAGCCTATTCAGGACAGAGTGATGTCGGCGGTAAAAGAAGTAGCTGCCGACGACGGTTACGCCATTATCCTCGATGCGGCCAACAACCCGTCAATGATCTTCACCAATCCAAGATATGACATCAGTGATAAAGTGATCGGAAAGTTAGGATATAAATAAAATACATACGAAAATATTATGAAAAATTTTGCTAAATTATTTTTAGTAGTTGTAATGGCCGGTATTTGCGGCACTGCTGTTGCCCAGCAGAACTACAAATTCGGACACATTAATTCACAGGAGTTGATCGTACTGATGCCCGAACGCGATTCGGCCTCCATCAAATGGGAAAACTACGGCAAAGAGCTACAGGAACAAATTGAAGCCATGCAAGTGGAATACAACACTAAATTGAATACCTATCAACAAAAATCAGCTACATGGAGCGCCGCCATCTTAGAAGCCAAACAAAAAGAATTGATAGAACTTCAAACCCGTATTCAGGAATTTCAGCAAACCGCCCAGGAAGACCTTCAGAAAATGCAACAGGTATTGTTCCGCCCGGTTATTGAAAAAGCGACCAAAGCCATTGAAACGGTAGCTAAACGCGAAGGCTTTACTTACATTTTCGACATCAGCTCGGGAGGTATTCCCTACTTCAGTGCCGAACAGAGCATTGACTTGTTGCCCATAGTGAAAAAAGAACTGAATATCACCAGAGATACACCTACTGCCCGTCCCGCAGCAGCCGGAGGCCGCTAAGCTGTAATGAATGCAACGGCCCCCATCGGCTTACTCGATTCCGGCATTGGCGGATTGTCGGTATGGCGTGAGGTAGTCCGTTTACTTCCGCACGAACATACTGTGTATTATGCCGACACGGCGCATTGCCCCTACGGACCGAAAGCACAGGACGAGATCATCAAGCGGGCGGTGCACATCACCGGTTGGTTGTTAGCACGGCAGGCCAAGCTTATTGTAGTGGCCTGCAACACGGCAACAGCCGCGGCTATTGATTATTTACGAGACCATTATACGGTACCTTTTATAGGCATGGAGCCGGCAGTAAAGCCGGCCGCTTTGCTTTCACAAAGCGGCGTAGTAGGCGTTCTGGCCACACGCGGCACCTTCAAAGGACGCCTTTACCACGAAACATCCGAGCGCTTTGCCGGGCATGTAAAGATCATTGAACAACCCGGCGACGGCCTGGTGGAATTGATCGAAGCAGGCAAAACAGCCACACCGGAAATGACCGCCTTACTGCATAAATACATCAACCCGATGGTAGAAGCCGGCGCCGACCACATTGTACTGGGATGCACCCACTACCCTCTCCTCATTCCCGCCATCCGCAACATCACGGGCGACAAAGTAACACTTTTAGACCCTGCACCGGCGGTTGCCCGGCGTGTGAAAAGCCTCCTCGAACAAAACGGGCTGCTCAACAATTCCGGCGAGCCTGCCCGGCATGAATTTTATTCCGACGAAAAACCTTTTAACTTAACGATATGAATCCTGAACAATTATTTTGGTTTATTCCCATAGCGTCAGTCCTGGCGCTATTTTTCGCCTGGTATTTCTTTCGTAATATGATGAAAGAAAGTGAAGGCACCGACACCATGAAAACCATTGCCAAACACGTGCGGCAAGGCGCTATGGCTTACCTTCGCCAACAATACAAGGTGGTGATTATCGTATTTGTGGTATTAGCACTACTCTTTGCATTCATGGCCTATGGCCTCGGCGTACAAAACCCCTGGGTGCCGTTCGCCTTCCTCTCCGGCGGTTTCTTCTCCGGACTGGCAGGGTTCATTGGTATGAAAACCGCTACTTACGCCTCGGCGCGTACGGCCAATGCCGCCCAACGTTCGCTTAACAGCGGGTTGCGTATCGCTTTCCGCTCCGGCGCCGTAATGGGGTTAGTGGTGGTAGGCCTCGGACTATTGGATATTTCCATTTGGTATATTATATTAGACCACTTTGTGGATGAAGCGAGCAACGCCCAAAAAATGGTAGTGATCACTACCACCATGCTCACCTTCGGGATGGGCGCCTCCACACAAGCCCTCTTTGCCCGTGTGGGCGGCGGT
>DBDM01000145.1 GCA_002293585.1 Bacteroidales bacterium UBA932 | reverse complement strand
GGTCCATTCCTTCGTTGCGGAAATTACGTGAAAATTCATACACTCCCGTAAACCCGCCTACAATAAGGCGTTTCAGGTATAATTCATTGGCAATGCGCAAATACATCGGTATGTCCAAGGCATTGTGGTGCGTGATGAACGGACGCGCCGTAGCGCCGCCGGGGATAGACTGCAACACCGGTGTATCTACTTCCAGATAACCTTTATCGTTGAAAAAGTCGCGCATGGCATTGATTAATTTCGTGCGTTTGATAAACACATCACGCACCTGCGGATTTACAATTAAATCGACATAGCGCATGCGATAACGTAATTCAGGATCGGAGAATGCGTCATACACTTCGCCGTCTTTTTCTTTCACAATAGGCAGCACACGCAATGATTTGCTGAGCAGTTTAAATTCTTTGGCATGAATAGACAAGGCGCCGGTTTGGGTAATGAAAGCAAAACCTCTCACACCGACAATATCGCCGATGTCCAATAATTTTTTGAATACGGTATTGTAAAGGGTCTTGTCTTCGCCGGAACAAATATCATCGCGTTTGATGTATACCTGCACACGGCCATGCTCATCCTGTAATTCAAAGAAAGCAGCAGCGCCCATAATGCGGCGTGTCATAATACGTCCGGCAATACGCACGTCTTGAAAATTATTTTTCTCCGGACTATATTGTTCGCGTATTTCCTGCGTAGTGGCGTTCACCTCAAATTCTTCGGCAGGATAAGGGTTAACGTTCAAATTTTCCAGTTCCTTCAGCGAAGCGCGGCGAATGGCTTCCTGTTCGCTTAATCCTAATTGTTCCATATATTAAATCAGTCGATAATTTTTATATTCAAATAAACGTTTTCCGGTAAGGCCTTCAATATAATGTGATATTCTGTGTTTAAATTTCATTTTTTTATGCATAGGGTCGGCTTCAAATGTCCAATTCATACGGTCAATGCGGGGCTGCATAACGGCCGGATGCGTATCAATAAAATATTTTAATCCGTCTATTTGCGAATAATCAAATTCCACTGTTTTAGGAATGTTCCGGTCTAACCATTGTTCATCATGATAAAGGCTATGGAAATTTTTCATTTTAGCCTGCATGAATGCCGGTTGTTTTACCCAGCCATAATGGTAGATGTATGCATCTACCGGTTTTACGTTCAATTTACGGCCATTTTTACGAAAGCCTTGTGCATCACGGTAGGAACGAATTGTTTTATCATTGCGAATAACACGTATTTCGTGACGGTACCAGCGACGCGAGGTCCCCACATAATCATAGGAACCATAGAAATGCTCATAGTTGAAGAGCAATCCTTCCACCCGCTTGTCGTCTTTGTATTGCTCCATGGCCTGTTTGACGGCGGGCAAATATTTTTCATGCATTACTTCGTCGCCTTGGATGTAGAAGGCCCAATCGGAATCAGCCGCTATGACATCAAAAGCCTTATTGGTTTCCACGGCAAGCACCTGTCCGCTTTCACGGAGCGTGTCGTCCCACACCGAATGCAGTATTTTAATTTTGCTTGAAGAAATACTTTCCACCAATGCCAATGTACCATCGTCGGAATTTCCGACGCATACTACCACCTCATCGCACAAGGGCAAAATCGAATGAATAGCTTCCACGATTGGATAGTCATATTTTATGGCATTACGGACAAAGGTAAATCCGCTGACTTTCATAAGAATTAAAATTTTTAAGCTACAAAGATACTATTTTATGAGGTAATTTCATGAAAAAATGTTAACTTTGTGAAAATTTAGATTTTGACACTGGACAAGAAATGGATTGTAAAGGAACAGGGCAACCCGATCGTTGTCCGCCATCTGGCCTCGGAACTCGGGATTGACCAGACGTTGGCTAATTTGTTAGTCCAGAGGAATGTAAACACATTCGACGAGGCTAAAAATTTTTTCCGGCCCGAACTGGCTAATTTGCATGACCCCTTCCTAATGAAGGATATGGACAAAGCGATCGACCGGATCGATAAAGCTATTGCCGGGAAAGAAAAAATCATGGTGTATGGCGATTATGATGTGGATGGAACAACAGCTGTTGCGCTGGTTTACACGTTTTTAAAAACAATCAGCCCCAACGTTTCTTTTTACATCCCCGACCGCTACAATGAAGGCTATGGCATTTCTTATCAGGGAATTAACTATGCAAAAGAACACGGCATTTCGTTGATCATCGCCCTCGACTGCGGCATCAAAGCCAATGAAAAAATTGATTACGCCAACGACCGCAGCATTGATTTCATTATTTGCGACCACCATTTACCCGATGAAACCCTGCCTAAGGCGGTGGCCGTGCTTGATCCGAAACGCACCGATTGCGATTACCCGTTCAACGACCTGTCGGGTTGCGGCGTAGGATTTAAGATGTTGCAGGCTTATTGTGTCAGGCATACTATTCCATCGGAACAATTATACCCCTATCTCGACCTAGTGGTAGTGAGCATTGCTTCCGACCTGGTGTCCATTACCGGTGAAAACCGTATTTTGGCGCATTATGGGCTTAAACAATTGAACACCGCACCCCGTAAAGGTTTACAGTCGATGATTAAATTGGCCGGATTAGAAAAGCATCATATTTCCGTTGATGATATTGTTTTTAAAATAGGCCCCCGCATTAATGCAGCGGGGCGCATGGAATCGGGCACTGCCGCCGTAGAACTGCTGGTGGCCAAAAACGAAGAAATAGCCACGAAGATAGGCCTTACCATCAACGTTCACAACAATGATCGTAAGAGTGTTGACCGTGAAACCACGCAAGAAGCGATAGCCATGGTCACCAATGATGAGACGTTGCACAGCAAGAAAAGCACTGTGCTCTACAATCCCAACTGGCACAAAGGCGTGGTGGGTATTGTGGCTTCGCGGTTGGTGGAAACATTTTACCGCCCGTCCATTGTGCTGACCCAAAGTAATGGCTTCATCACCGGCTCGGCACGGAGTATCACCGGGTTCGACCTGTATGTGGCCATTGAATCCTGCTCCGACCTGTTGGAAACTTTTGGCGGACACATGTACGCTGCCGGACTGACACTACGTGAAGAAAATTTCGAGGCATTTTGTAAGCGCTTTGAGGCTCACGTGGCCGAGCATATTACTGATGAAATACTTACACCGCTCATTGACATTGACACCTATCTCGATTTTAAACAAATTACGCCTAAATTTTTCCGACTGCTCAAACAGTTCCAACCTTTTGGGCCGGGCAATATGTCGCCGGTGTTCCTCACAGAAAATGTATACGACAACGGCAACGGCCGTATCGTAGGCAGCGATGCCGGTCACTTAAAATTAGAACTGATACAGGAAGATGAGCCTTACCGTCCTATTTCGGCCATTGCATTTAATCAGTCAGAGCATTTTGATTTTATGCAGAGTGGTAATCCGGTGGACGTATGTTATTCCGTGGCGGAAAACTACTACCGCGGCATTGCCAATATCCAGTTACGCATTAAGGACATCAAGCCGCGCGAGGAGATCGTGTAATACATCATCCTGCGCCGCATCCACAATTAGCGAAGCACGGTTATAGTATAGCTCACGTTGCGCCAATAGTTGTGTAATGTATTGCTTTAGTTCATCCCCTGTTTTTCCCTGCAACAAGGGACGGTGTAGGCGCTGCTTTTCGAGGCGCTGTGCCAGCCATCCGGGAGCGGCTTTCAAGTAAACCGTTGTGCCGTGTGTAGCCATCTGTTCCATATTATCAAAAAAACAGGGCAGGCCACCGCCACAAGCCACTACCAACTTTTCCCTGCCAAACAAACCATGTATAATTTTCTGCTCATCCCGGCGGAATAGTTCCTCCCCTTTCTCTGAAAATATTTCTGCAATTGTTCGTCCATATTGCTGTTCAATCAATAAGTCGGTATCGGAAAAATCGTAATGCAAGGCCTCTGCCAAAGCATAGCCGACAGTCGATTTACCGCTGCCCATGAAACCGAGCAGGAATACAAGTGACGGGTGACGGGTGGCGGGTGACGAGGAGTTCATTTTTTTACAAAGTTACGAGTTACAAGTTGAGGATGGAGAGTTGAGAGTTATTTTTTNNTTAGTCACTTAGTTACTATTTCCCTAATCCCTTAATATCTTAATCCCCTAATCTCCTACAACAGCGTCATCTGCACCGCCTCGCCATCGTGGGCATTTTCTTCTTCAACAACGGGTTCTTCTTCCTTTTCAAGCGGCTCAACGAAAGAAATGGTTTTCACATCATAAGTCGTCACACGCTTACCTTTGGCACGATAGCTCTTCACGCCTATGAATGCGTCCACATCAATATATTCCGGTTCACGCTTGGCATGCTTACCTTTGAAAGTTACTTCCAGCTGAGGAAAACGGTCGGGTGAAATTTCCAATAAATAAGAACCGGTGGTTTCGCTGATAAACAATTGCGGTGTATCATCGCTGGGTTCAAAAGTAAAGCGTTTCACATAACAGGCGCCCATTTCAGCATCATAGTATGTAGCCGCACACACATTTTTCGGATCAAATTTTTCAATGAGCAACAATTGTTGTTCGTAACGATTACTCAAATCAAAATTCGTAGTATAGAATTGTCCCTGCTGCGTTACGACCAAAATACGGTCGCCGGCATGAAACTCTCCCAACAATTCACCGCGCGCTTCGGTATTGAGGCGTTGCACGCCGGGGTCAAACCATATTTGCTGTCCGCCCAATGTAGAAGCGCCTTTTTCTTTCAGCACAATTTTATGGATCGCGTAGCGCGACAGGATATTCCCCATTGAACCGCGACCTTTGATGGCCAATCCGCCGAAATCAAAATCAAAAATTAATTTCTTCAATTTCGGACGCGGTTTCAAATATATTTTCAGCACTTCGGCCTCTCCGTTGGGATTAGCGGTAAACCACAGCACTTGCGAGCCTTCATGTCCCTGCGTGACTTCATATTCCTTATCGCGGGTAATACCCGACACAAAGAAACGTTTCGTATAAATATCGCCGTTCTTCCCGTCGCGATATACCACATTGTAGATCGTGCGCTCGTCATTCTTCTTGAATACGGCAACATGGATAATGTCCTTGCCGAAGAAGGCCTTATCGGACACCTTACTAATGACATATTTCCCGCTACGCAGAAACACAATAACATCATCAATATCCGAACAGTCGGACAAATATTGAGCGTTCTCGTCGCGTTTCAGATCCATGCCCACGAAACCTTCCGCATAGTTTACATATAACTTGGCATTGGCCACCACCACCTTCGTAGCTTCAATGGTTTCAAAGCTGTGCAATTCTGTTTTACGTTCGAAATGCTTGCCGTATTTCTTTTTAAGTTGACGAAAATAGTTCACCGTATATTCCACCAGGTTCGCCAAGTTGTTCTCCACCTCCTCTATTTCCACCTCTATGTTTTTAATGCGCTCGGTAGCCGCTTTAATATCAAATTTAGAAATCTTGCGCACCGGTTTTTCCACCAGCCATTCCACATTTTCGGGAGTGACCGGCGATTTCAGTTTCTTCTCATAAGGCTTCAAGGCCTTTTCCACCGCGGCCAATTGCAAGTCCCAGGATTTGGCATCACTCTCTAATTCACGGTAAATTTTCTGTTCAAAGAATATTTTTTCGAGCGAGGAATAATGCCAGTCTTCACGCAATTCACGGAGACGAATTTCCAGTTCGCTTTGCAGCAAATCTTTCGTATGAACGGCATTGTGACGAAGAATTTCCTTTACACCGATAAAATGCGGTTTCTCCTCTTTGATTACGCAGGCATTGGGCGAAATCGACACTTCACAATCGGTGAAAGCGTAAAGGGCGTCAATGGTTTTATCGGGCGATACATCATTGTGCAAGTGGACTACAATTTCCACATGCTGCGCGGTGTTATCATCCACCTTACGGATTTTTATTTTACCCTTATCATTCGCTTTGAGGATGGAGTCTATCAATGTCGACGTGGTTTTACCATAAGGAATATCGGTAATCACCAGCGTTTTTTTATCCTGCTTGGCAATGCGGGCGCGCACTTTCACCGCCCCGCCGCGCAATCCGTCGTTGTAGCGACTGCAATCCACCATGCCGCCGGTAGGAAAATCGGGATACAATTCAAAGTCTTTACCTTTGAGGTGGGCAATAGCCCCGTCAATGAGTTCATTGAAATTGTGCGGCAAAATTTTTGAAGCCAAGCCTACCGCAATCCCTTCCACACCCTGCGCCAGCAGCAGCGGGAACTTCACGGGCAAAGCCACCGGCTCCTGATTGCGACCGTCATAAGAAGCCATCCACTCGGTCGTCTTGGGATTGAACACCACTTCGGCGGCAAATTTCGATAAGCGCGCTTCGATGTAACGGGGAGCAGCGGCGCCGTCGCCGGTATAAATATTCCCCCAGTTCCCCTGACAGTCGACCAGCAGTTCTTTCTGTCCCAGTTGCACCAGCGCATCGCCGATAGAAGCGTCGCCGTGCGGGTGAAACTGCATAGTGTGTCCAATGATGTTGGCTACCTTATTGTAGCGGCCGTCGTCCATACGTTTCATCGAATGCAGGATGCGGCGTTGCACGGGCTTCAACCCGTCGTCGATGTGCGGCACGGCACGTTCCAGAATTACGTAAGAAGCGTAATCCAGGAACCAGTCTTTGTACATGCCGGTGAGTTTGTAGCGTTTCTCCCCGTCGATCAACAGCTTGGCGTACTTCCCCTGCGGCTCGCCGGCAGCGCCGGTTTCATCATCTTCTATGAGTTCTATATCTTCGGACATAATTATAATAAATCAAATTGTGGACTATATGGATTAGCTTTGAGATGTTCAATTAACTGAACCAATTTACATATACTTTGTGAATTACTTCGTTTTAACGCAGTAAATAATTTTTTTAAATCTTTATTATTTTTACTTGTGGCAGGCTTAGTTATTTTAGTCAGTAACCTTAGTTCATTCGGCAAATTATATGTTTCAAGCGAAAGAGCAATCTGATGAGCATTATTAAGGATAAATTGTTCTACTGCCGGAACAATTTTAATAACGTAATGCGGCTTGTTACAATGTTTGTATAAATTTAATCCTTCATACGTTTTTATATGTTCAAAATCACTTAAATCTTTTGGTACAACCTTGTCCTCATCAATAATACCAAGGGCAAATTCATTACTTAACTTATCCTTCATTGTACTTAGAACTTTATTACAAGAATGCTGATGATTATACCCCTTTACAGGAGGGACAATCGTCTCCACAAGTAAGGTATCTATGTAACACTCTGTAATAATATGTTTGTCCATAAAACTATAAAAGCGATTCAATATTAAAAAATAAATCTATGCCATAGTTATACACCTCGTCCACTTCGTCATCAGAAAGTCGCTTTGTTATGGTAGCCCCATCCTTAAAATCAACTAAATAAATAGCTGTTTCCTTCCTTATAGATTCATATTTCAGAAAATCATTAATTACAAAAGGACTATGGGTTGCAATAAAAAATTGATTGGTTGTACTATTAATGATATCATGCGTTAACGTGGCAATATACGGAGGAAAAGCATGTGCTTCGGGTTCTTCAAATAACAAAGCCGAATTTTTATTAGAGGCTATAGCCGTTTTATAAAAAATAAGACGCTGCAATGTGTCGGCAATAGAGGAGTACGGTAACTGAACGACCTCATCACCGGTTAATCTTCTCTGGACTTTTATGCTATTACTGATCTTATCAAGGATATATTCCAATTCAAATTTTGAAAATTCTTCTTTCATCCACTTTTTTACATCCTCCAATTCGCTATTATACGACAAGACATCTATAAGGTTTTCTCCGAATGGGGGCAATAAAAATTGATCTCCCGTCGATTTCCACTGCTTCTCCTGCTTAAATGTATAACGTTTAACAGCATAAAAATCATCTTCAAACGGAGAACCATATTCTACTGTCAAATCATTAGTGAAACGATATCCACGATCAATAGTTTCCTCTTTATTAAAAAACAATCGTAATGTACGTATATCATTTTCAACCGTGATTTTCTTCAAATTTGTCTCTACAACACAACTGTTTTCAGACGCATTATAAAACAATTCATTTTTATTCTCTGCCCTAACTAAACGGTTTAGACTTTCCCCTTTTTCTAAAAACGGCACTGTAAATAATCCTAATGCTTCCAATATATTCGACTTTCCCACATTCGGATAGCCAATGAACAAATTGATCCGCCGGCAATCGTTTATTTTCAAATCACGTATGGATTTGAAATTGTTAATATGTATGTACTGCAAATGACTCATAGGCTTTTGCATTAAAGTTTACAATTCAATCGCTTCTTCCACCGGTTCTGCTTCCGTTTCTAATCCTTCTTCCACGCGCAGGTTGTCGATAATGAACACCTGGCGGTCGGGTGTATTCTTGCCCATGTAAAACTCGAGCAGGTCGTGAATGGCGTCTTCCTTACTCAGGCGCACTTTTTCAAGGCGGATATCTTCGCCGATGAAGAAGCGGAATTCGTCGGGCGATATTTCACCCAAGCCTTTGAAGCGCGTGATTTCAGGATGTACACCGAGTTTATTGATCGCCGCGTTCTTCTCTTCTTCGCTATAGCAATAAATCGTTTCTTTCTTATTGCGCACGCGGAACAAGGGCGTTTGCAGTATCGCCAGGTGTCCCTGACGGACAAGGTCGGGGAAGAATTGCAGGAAG
>DBDM01000123.1:6540-15040 GCA_002293585.1 Bacteroidales bacterium UBA932 | reverse complement strand
TTGGCCTGATTATCCCAGCAAAGAGGATTTTTTCTTTAATGAAGAAGAATATTAATTTTTTATAAAAAAATACGTCATGAAAAAACTTTTCACATTTATAGCTGTAGCTGCCATAGCCGTAGCCTGCTGCAATAAACAACCGGTTGCTACTTTAACCGTAGAAAAATTCTTTGAAAATCCCAAAGCTTTAGCCGGACAGGATACTACCGTCACCGGCACCATCCAAAGCAGTTGCAGCACCGGTCAATTTGTACTGACGACTGCCGACAACAATGAAAAAATGCAATTGTTGATCGTTCCCATAGCTGAAAACGTAAAATTCTGCCCGGGTTGTGTCGGCAAACAAGTAAGCATTAAAGGTATGATCAACGAAGTTATCGTTGACACTGAATTTATTACCAATCTCGAAAATGAAGCTAACGCCGACGAAAATGCCGAAACTAAAGAAAGCAAATTGAAAAAAGTTCGTCAGTTNNCTGTATTCTATTGCCGCCACCGCTGCAAAAGAATGCGGTACAGACTGTAAAAATACCGAAAGTTGCTGCAAAGACGGCAACAAAGCTATTGCTAAAGCCGAAGGTTGCTGTAAAGACGGCAACGCAAAATGCGAAAAAGCTTGCACCGCCAAAGCCGAAGGTTGCTGCAAAGATGGTAACGCGAAATGTGAAAAAGCTTGCGAAAAAGCTTGCACTGCAAAAGCCGAAGGCGCCTGCAAAAACAGTGATGCAAAATGCGAAAAAGCCTGTGAAAAAGCTTGCGAGAAAAAATAATTTTCCTCTTGATATCAATGAAAGGCCGGGCGCATGTCCGGCTTTTTATATATGTACAAACATTTTCTAAAATATAATGAAAAACAACACCTGTTCGACCAAAAGAAACCGGTGTTGCTGGCTGTCAGCGGAGGCATCGACTCCATGGTGATGGCGGCACTGTTTGTGCGTAGTGGCCAGTCCACAGGCATTGCCCATTGCAACTTCGGACTGCGCGGCAACGAAAGCGACAGCGATGAAGCGTTTGTGCGTCAATTTGCCCAACAACACAGCATTCCTTTTTTTACCACCTGCTTTAACACCGCGGAATATGCCACAACACATGGCTTGTCCATACAAATGGCAGCGCGGGAACTGCGCTACGAATGGTTCAATAAAATAGCGGCGGAAAATAATTATTCCAACATTGCGGTAGCCCACCATGCGGGCGACCTGGCCGAAACCCTGCTGCTGAACCTTATCCGCGGCACCGGACTGAAAGGCTTGTGCAGCATGGCGCCTGTCAACGGTAACATTATCCGCCCGCTGCTGTTCGCCACCCGCGAAAGCATACAACAATACGCCACAGAAAATAATATCGATTATCGGGAAGACCGCTCCAACGCTTCCGATGACTATGCCCGCAACTATATCCGTCATCATATTATTCCGCAATTAGAAAAATTAAATCCCTCACTGGTGCCCACCCTGCAACAAAACGCCGCTTACTTCACAAAGGCTTATGTCCTGCTGAAAAAAGAAACGCAGGAAAAATCGGCACACTGGTGCAAAGAGGCGCCCGACGGACTACACATCAATAGTCAAGCCTTGCTGAACTCCGGTGCGCCGGAAATCTATCTGCATGAATGGCTGCAACCTTTCGGCTTCAACAGCACGCAAATTGATGATATCACGGCGGCACTGGACGGGCAGTCCGGCAAGCGGTTCCACAGCGCTACGCACGAGGCAGTGAAGGACCGGGAGGAGTTGATAGTTACGAGAGACGAGAGACAAAAGACGAGAGACAAAAGACGAGAGACGGATAAAGATTCCATAACCCACCGTCATTGCGAGGAGGAACGACGAAGCAAACTCATCACTCATCACTCATCACTCTCAATTATCAATTACCAACCCGGCATGGAGTTTCCGCGCAGCCCCAATGAGGCCTGGTTAGACGCCTCGAAGCTGACCTTACCACTGACCGTTCGGCGGTGGCAGGAAGGTGATCACTTCGTTCCACTGGGGATGAAAGGCAAAAAGAAGTTGAGCGATTTTTTTATCGACAATAAAATTCCCGTACACCAAAAAGAAAAACAATTGGTAGTATGCTCCGGAGATGACATCGTATGGGTAGTGGGACAACGCATTGACGACCGCTACAAAGTCACTCCGGCGACCAAACAGATATACCGGATAATATGGAACAATTAAATAAAAACACGACGCGGCGTACTGCCACCGGGAAACCTTCCTGGCTGAAAATAAAACTGGCGAGCACGCCGCAATATCCTGTGGTACGCAACATCGTGGAAAAGCACTGCCTGCATACCATTTGCAGCAGCGGGAAATGTCCTAACATCGGAGAATGCTGGAGCATGGGCACCGCCACTTTCATGATCCTGGGCGACATCTGCACCCGCTCCTGCAAGTTCTGCGCTACCGCTACCGGCAAGCCGCTCCCACCCGACCCCGAAGAGCCGCAAAAAGTGGCGCACAGCGTGCAACTCATGCAACTCAAACACTGCGTCATCACCTCGGTCGACCGCGACGACCTGCCCGATAAAGGCGCCGCCCATTGGGCGACTACCATACGCGCCATACGCGCCGTCAATCCCAATACCATTATCGAAGTGCTCATCCCCGATTTCGACGCCCTACCCGAATTATTAGATATCGTCATAGCCGCCCGGCCCGACATCATTGGGCACAACCTCGAAACCGTAGAACGGATCACTCCTTCCGTACGTTCCCGCGCAAGCTACCTGAAAAGTTTGGAAGTGCTGCGCTATATCTCCGCACATACCATAGGCAAAACAGGCATTATGGTAGGACTGGGGGAAACACCCGAAGAAGTAAATAAAGTAATGGAAGACGCCCGTAAGGCAGGCGTGCGCCTCTTTACCATAGGACAATACCTGCAACCTACAGCACAACACATCGCCGTGAGCGAATACATTCATCCCGATCAATTTGAACACTACAAAACAACCGGCCAACAATTAGGTTTCGATAACATAGAAAGCGGCCCGCTGGTGCGCTCATCATACATGGCGGAGAAGACTTTTTTAGACGCTAAACTCACAAAAAAATGCAATTCACCGACTGGGGACTTATAGATTACCTGGAAGCCTGGGACAAGCAACGCAACATTGTTGAAAAAGTACTTGCCGCCAAAGGCACCGCACAAGATGAACAACAAATCATCTTCTGCGAGCACCCACATGTCTATACCCTTGGCCGCAATGGGAAAGCCAACAACCTGCTGGTGAATGATGAATTTCTGAAAAGTATTCACGCTACTTACTACCACGTCGACCGCGGCGGCGACATTACCTACCACGGCCCCGGACAAATCGTAGGATACCCGATCCTTGATCTGGGACGGTGGCAACTCGGATTAAAGCAGTATATTTTCAACGTGGAGGAAATCATTATCCGCTGCCTGAGCGACTATGGCATAAGCACCGGACGGCTCGACGGAGCCACCGGCGTATGGCTGGATGCCGGCACGCCTAAGGCCCGTAAGATCTGCGCTATCGGCGTGCGCGCTTCGCACTTTGTAACTATGCACGGCTTCGCCCTCAACGTCAACACCAACCTTGAGTATTACCGCCACATCAACCCCTGCGGCTTTGTAGATAAAGGCGTTACTTCCATGCAGCAGGAACTCGGCCACTCCATAAGCCTCCATGAGGTGAAAAATACCCTGCAAAAATATTTTTCGGAAATAATTTGTAAATAACAAAAATGTTTCCANNTTATACCAAACGGTATAATACCAAACGGTATAATACCAAATGGTATAATACATAAACTGCTTATTATGAAAGACTTAAAAGAAGAATTGTCGCCTTTTTTATTTGGAAAAACAGTAGATAATATCGGGTTTATTAACCGGACAACCGATGTTGAATTATTATGGCTGAACATGCGAAGCGGCATTAATACCATCCTCATGTCGCCCAGAAGATGGGGAAAATCTTCTTTGGTAAAACACATTGCTCATTTGAAAAGAAATGATAAAAACATTCGTTTTTGTTTTCTCGACATGTTCTCCGTCCGCGATGAGGCCGGATTTTATGAAGCCTTGAGCAAATCGCTGCTCGTATCCACTTCTTCCAAATGGGAAGACTGGGTAAAAAATGCCAAAACATTTTTTAAACGAGCAATTCCAAAACTCAGCATGGGCATTGACCCTGCACATGATTTCTCCATTAGTTTCGAATGGGAAGAAGTGGAAAAACACAAAGACGAAATATTGAACATGCCGGAACGCATTGCCCAAAAACAAAAAATACAACTCATCGTTTGCATTGACGAATTTCAAAATATTCATAACTTCAACGATGCTGAAAACTTTGAAAAATTGCTACGCTCCTATTGGCAGCACCACAAACACGTAAGCTATTGCTTGTATGGCAGTAAACGTACGCTCATGGCCGATATTTTCAACAAAAAGAACCGTGCATTCTACCGTTTCGGCGACATTATTCAACTGGAAAAAATAGACACTAACCACTGGGTGCCTTTTATTGTGGAACAATTCAAGAAAACGGGGAAGAAAATTACGCCGGCTTTGGCAAAAGATATCGTTATCCTCATGAAAAACCATTCCTACTATGTGCAACAATTGTCTCACTACGTATGGGCATACACAACTAAAGAAGCCCATGATTATATCATTGAAAAAGCGCTGGTACGCATGTTGCAGGTCAATCAGGCTTTTTACCAATACGAAGTAGAAAATCTGAGCAATACTCAAGTAAACCTTATTAAAGCCATAGTGGACGGGGTGGAACAGTTTACCGCCATGAAAACACTGCAAGAATACCATATCGGCACCCCTAGAAACGTGACTAAAAATATTAAAACATTGGAAAAACACGACTTTGTCGAAAAAATCGATAAAAAAGTTATCCTGCTCGACCCTGCGTTTGAACTCTGGTTTAAAAGGTTTTACATGGGAAAAAGATGGTAAAGTAGTCCTCCGGCAATTAAAAAAAGTAAGAAAAAAGGCATTTTTTTATAATTATATTTAACTTTGTAAAATATCAATAATAAAACGGTGACCCTTATGAAAAAAATAATAAAAATCACAGGCATCGTTATCGGTGCATTGTTTATATTACTACTTGTCCTGCCTTTTATATTCAAAGGCAAAATCATTGAAATTGTAAAGAAAGAAGCGAACAACATGCTTAACGCACAACTCGACTTCAGTGATTTAAGCCTAAGTTTCATCCGCAATTTCCCCAATGCCAGTGTCAGTTTGCACGACTTATCGCTGACAGGCATCAATGAATTTGACGGCGACACCCTGTTGTCCGCCAAAGAAATTGGCGCCACCATTGACCTGGCAAGCCTTTTTGGCAGCAAGGGTTATGAAATACGCAGCATTCTGCTGGACAGGGTAAAAATAAACACTATTGTACTGGCCGACGGCAAAGCCAACTGGGATATCATGAAAGCCGACACCACAACAGTGCCCGACAGCGATACGGCTGCATCTTCTTCTTCGTTCAATCTTCATCTGAGGAAATTTGCGATTGAGCAGACCAGTCTGGCCTACCGCGATGAGCAGGCCAACATGAGCGCCCGTATAGACAACATCAACCTGCTGCTATCCGGCGATATGACGGCCGATGTGACCATACTGAAAGCCACGGGCGACATGGCCGCCATTACATTCATCATGGACAATATCCCCTACCTGTCGAAAGCCAAAGCCTATCTGAAAATAGATGTAGAGGCCGACTTTCAACATAACAAATACACGTTGAAAGATAACGTCATTCGCCTCAACGCGCTGGAAGGCCGCATCGACGGATGGATGGCGCTGTTGGAAAAAGGCTTTGACATGGATATCAGTCTGCAAACCCCGGCTATTGATTTCAAACAAATATTATCATTCGTTCCGGCTATTTATACCAAAGATTTTGACGGCATTCAGGCATCGGGGAAAGTATCACTCTCGGCCTATGCCAAAGGAAAAATGGTAGATGAAGTGTACCCCGCTTTCGATGTACGGTTGAATGTGGACAAGGGAAAATTCCAATATCCCGACCTGCCCAAACCGGTGAACAATATTGCGGTTGACCTTGCAGTAAGCAGTCCCGGAGGCAATTTAGACCGGACAAAAATAGATGTAAACGCTTTCCATTTTGAAATGGCAGGCAATCCCTTCGACCTGAATTTACATATCGCTTCGCCAATGGGAAACATGGCGTTTAAAGGCGGTGCGAACGGAAAAATCGACCTGGGAAGCATCAAAGATATTTATCCGCTGGAAGAAGGTATGGCATTGAACGGCTTGCTGACAGCCGGTTTAACTTTCGAGGGAAATTTATCGCAGGTAGAAAAAGAAAATTATGAAGACATCAAAGCCGACGGTACATTAACGCTCACCGGCATGACCTACCAAGGCGCCGGATTGCCGGAAACAGTGATTGATAAGGCGGTAATGA
Organism: Bacteroidales bacterium UBA932; assembly: GCA_002293585.1. GTDB lineage: Bacteria > Bacteroidota > Bacteroidia > Bacteroidales > UBA932 > UBA932. The sequence continues at coordinate 8,604 of DBDM01000123.1, read as the reverse complement.
AATTCAGTCCGCGTTATGTGGAAGTAAATCCGTTGAGCGTACGCATAGGGAAAAATGATATTTCCGCTACCGGACGATTAGAACAATTTATTCCTTATGTGTTGAAAAACGAAACGGTAAAAGGTACGCTGAACATTACTTCACGCCACTTTAACCTTAATGATTTCATGACGGACAGTGAGGCGCCGGAACAGACGGTGGAAGATACTTCGGCGCTCACCGCATTTGAAATCCCCAAGAATATAGATTTTGTGCTGACTGCAAAGTTCAACGAGGTGTTATTCGACAGTTTAAAAATGACGAATGTGGCCGGAAAAATAATGGTGAAAAACGGCAGGGTTGACCTTCAAAACATCGGCATGAACACGCTGGGCGGCACCATGGGACTGAACGGCTACTACAGCACGTCCGCCAATCCGGCATCGCCCGAAGTGAGCTTAGGCCTCAATATTCAACACGTGGTTTTTGCCGAGGCTTTCCGGTCTATGGGCATGATTAAGCAACTGGCGCCCATATTTGAAAATGTATCCGGCAATTTCTCCATGAAACTGCAAATGAAAACACTGCTGGACAATCAACTTTCACCGGTATACAATACCATGAACGGCAAAGGTAACCTCTCATCAAAGGAAGTGCAGGTTAAAGATGTGGAAGCAATGAAACAATTGGCCAAGCTATTGAACAATGACAACCTGGCCTCTTTCAGCGCCAAAGACCTCAGCATTGATTTTGCCATCGAAAACGGGCGTGTGCACACAGCGCCGTTCAATATAAAATCGGGCTTCGGCAACATGGTCATCAGCGGCTCGTCGGGATTCGACCAAACACTGGACTATACGGCAAAAATCGATTTGCCCGGAACAGTACTCGGCACCAAGCTGGCGGTTAATGCCAAAATTGGTGGCACTTTCCTGAAACCCACCGTGGGTGTCGACACCAAGAGCCTGACCGAACAGGCCGTCACCATAGTGAAAGAACAAGTGATAGAAGTAGCCAAAGACACGGTCAATAAAAGGTTGCAGGAGGAGGCCATGAAACAGGCGGAAAAGATCAAAGCAGAAGCCAAAACTGCCGGTGAAAATTTAGTAAAAGAAGCCGAAAAGCAAGGCCAAAAGCTGATTGACGAAGCGAATAAAACGTCCAATCCGTTGGCAAAAATAGCAGCAGTGAAAGTCGCCGAAGAAGCAGCTAAAAAGCTGAAATCCGAGGCTGAAAAGAGAGCGCAACAACTCAACGACGAGGCCGGCAAACAGGCACAAAAATTGATTGATACGGCGAGAATTAAATAGCGGCGACAGGGTAGAAAGGTGAAGGGTGGAAAGGTAAANNATAAACACCGTGGGAAGCAGCAGCAGAAAGCCCAGCACAATGAAAAGGAGGATGAGTTTCCACACCCAGCGGAACCATTGCTCGTAAGGGATTTTTGCCACACCCAGACAGCCGATCAGCACGCCCGACGTGGGTGTAATCATATTCGTAAAGCCGTCGCCGAACTGGAAGGCCATGACCATAGCCTGCCGCGACACATGAATGAGGTCGGCAAAGGGCGCCATAATCGGCATGGTGAGCGCCGCCTTGGCCGAGCCCGACGGAATGATGATGTTCAGCCCGGTTTGGATCATGTACATAATGCCTACGGAACCGGCCTTCCCCATCTGATCCATCGCGCCCGACAGCTCGTACATGATGGTGTCGATAATTTTTCCGTCCTGCAATATGACAATGGTGCCGCCGGCCAATCCCACCACCACGGCCGCCGACAGAATATCCCGCATGCCGTCTAACTGCAATTTGGTCATCTCGTTAGGCGTGTACCCTACGGCTATTCCGGCCATTAGTCCCATTACAAAAAANNAAGGTACCTATTTCTTTCACGTACCAGCCGTGCCCCATTACGCCCACAATCAAAAACCAAATGGTGGCGAAAAGCAAGGCCAAATTATAAAAGTGATAGCTTTTCCGCAAGCCCAATAAGGCAAAGACGATAAACAACAAGGTGCCCAGCGGTATAGCCGGAAACGTCAGCACCGCATGGCCCACCTGCATGACCGACAAAGGATAGCG
>DBDM01000123.1:2570-6488 GCA_002293585.1 Bacteroidales bacterium UBA932 | reverse complement strand
CATGGTTGTTGCGCCAGTATTCGTCAAGCCGGTACATCGGCGAACGTTGCGGATTTTTCTTCACCCTGTTCGCCCACCATAAAATAATGGAAAAGCCGATCGCATTAATCACTACCCAGCAAAATATCCTGTACGCTATGCCCGAAAACAACGGCAGTCCGGCCATTTGCTGGGCAATGCCAATGGTAAAGGGATTGAGGATAGCACCGGCAAAGCCAATGTGGGCCGCCACATACACCAGGCAAACCCGNNTAATGGAATCATAGCCCATAGAAATAGCCAGCGGCACTAGAATAATTACAAAGGCGATGGTTTCTTCGCTCATGCCGAACACCGCGCCAAACAGGCTGAACATTGTCATGATCAATAGCATCACCACATTGTTAATACCTATCTTTTTAAACAAACGATGTTGTTCGAACTTCGCCGTAAAATTCAGGAACGACAAAATACCCGCATCAATGGAGCGGGAAGCGTTGAGTATCCAAAACGCACCGCCGATGAGCAGGATAAACATAATAATACCCGACTGGTTGACAAATCCCTGAAAAAAGGAAGAAAACAGCTGCCAGGTTTGCGGCGACTGTTCTACCCTGTGGTAAGAATCGGGCAGCACTACGGTACGTGTAACGCCCGTATCCATTACTTTTTCCACACGGTCATATTCTCCGGCAGGAATGAGCCAGGTCATCAAGGTAGCCGCCAACACTATGAAAAAAATAATGACATAGGTATGCGGAATTTGCCGTTGTTTGGCCATTACTGTATGGCTTTTTTGATCAATCGCTTCGACAGGGAGTAAGGCGCCAGCGAGCAGGGACCGTTCACACAGCCGCCTTCACAGGCCATCACTTCCACAAATTGAGCGTCGGGTTTCTTGATCATGTTCTTCAACAAATTCTGGTTCTTGCGGTCGAGGCCTTCTACGGACAGTGTGGTATAGCCGTTGCCCACCGCGTTGACAATGGCGGCTCTTACCCCACCGGCCTGTGCGTAACCGCGGGAGAATTTCGACACTTCCGCATTGAGCGGCATAGCTTCACAGGAGGCCACATCTACACCGTAGGCCACCATGAAAGCGCCCAGCTCTTCAAAACTCATAATATAATCCACTTCCTGCACCGACTCGGCCTCGTAGCGCTTGGCCAAGCATGGGCCTATGAACACCACCTCCGCACCGGGATATAATTCTTTCGCGCGTTTGGCAGCATAAACCATGGGGCTGTACGTGTGCGACACGAAAGGTTGCAACTGTTGGGCATGCTTATTCACCCAACCCACATAAGCGGGACAACAGGAAGTCGTCATGAACGGCTGTCCTTCCTTAATCCGTTCTTCCAATTCTTCCGACTCAAAGCGCGACGTGTCTTCCGCGCCCAGCGCCACTTCCACCACTTCATCAAATCCTATTTGCTTAATAGCCGACAAAATTTGTCCGGGCGAAGCGTCGAACTGCCCGTAAATAGAGGGCGCCGGAATAGCAATAACTTTTTTCTCGGGATTATTCAAACTTTTGAAAATATCCACCACCTTGCAGCGCTCCATGATGGCGCCGTAGGGACAGGCCTGCATACATTTGCCGCAGTAAATACACTTATCTTTATCAATATGTTCGGTGCCGTCTTCCTTTTTGGTGATGGCCTTTACGGGACAAACTTCTTCGCAGGGCACCGGGGTATATACGATCGCATGGTAAGGACAAACTTTCTGGCAAAGCCCGCACGACACGCAGTCTTCCTGCGATATGGTCGCTTTACCCCCCTTGAAGGATACAGCGCCTTTGGGACAGTTCATCATGCAGGGACGGCCTTCGCAGCCGCGGCACATATTCGTCACAAAATATTGTGACTGCATACAGGCGCTGCATGCTTCGTGCACCACGGTCAGGATATTTTCCTTCATGTTTTTGTGCTCCAAAGCCCGCTGCGCAAACACTTCCAGGTCGACTAAGTAAATATCTTCGCCGGTAACTTCAAAGCCCAATACGGAGATGAGCTTATGTTTGATGATGTAACGGTCTTTATGTACACAGCAACTTACCGACCGTTTATTCCGCGGGCGCATTTCAATGGGAATATAGGTAATTCCCTTCGTAAAATTATTTTCTTTCAATAATTTCACCAAACGGATCAGCATCTCACGTTTAGTGAGCATTGCAAAATTATCATATAACATTAGCGAGTTCCTCTTTTAATATCTGGATCAAATTATTTTTACTTACACCGGCAATTATTTTACCATTGAGTTCAACATAAGGAGGGGTCGGCTGCTCGTTGCAACAGCCCAGACAGGGCGAATACGTTACCGACAAATGTTTTTTGATGTCGTAAGGCAGCGCTTCCGCCACGCTTTTTAAATCGGCGCCTCCCATGACATAGCACATGGTTCCCATGCATATTTTCAAGTTAATTGTTGCCATAATTTTTATATTTAAATATACACAATTTCTACATCTTTCAAGTATTTAATTTCCAATAATGATGTTATTTTCTTCACTACATTCCGGCGTATTTCCAGCTCCACCGGCAGCGTAGGATCCTGATGCGCCATATTGATTTTCGTGCCCACTAAGAAAGTAATCTTATCACTGTTCAGCAAATATTTTACCATCTGGTCGGCCGGGCCTTCTTTCCGGAGGTCTTGTTCGTTATTGGTGAGTATGCGCTCCACCTTGCTAAGGGTGAGTATTCCTTCGGTCACCAGATCCGCGCCTTCTATTTTCGACACCGGCGGCAATTCCCTGTCCGCAATATTCATATCAATGCTTATCGGTGTATTCCACTCCCGCGAAATGATGTGCGCCGTAGTGCCTCCACAAATAATTTTTTTACCGTTGAATTCCTGCACCTGTTTACTCAGCGTCTTATCATTTTTTTCATCATACGGCGGCCCTGTACAAACCAAGAGGTTCCGGGGTTTGCGCATATAAATCACACAGCAGCTCGTATCGTCTTTGGNNTTTTTTTCGGCTTGTATAACAATTTGGCGGGCCAATGCTGCTGCCGAAATATCGGCGGTACCGGCAATGACGTCGGCAATGAAATCCTTCACCCCGTCCGACCAGCCGAAAGGCATTCCCGCAGTGCCCATGCCCGACTGGGCCACGCCGTCACTAAAAAAAATAATGCGGTCTTCCTTTTCCATATCAAACTCAGCTATCCACAATGAAGTATCGGCCATTTCATCTTCACGGTCGACCGGCACAATAGACTTAGGGACATCAACGAAAGAGCCTTTACGGTATAAGTAAAACAAGGGCGCCTCATATTCCACCAAGCGCACGTGCCCGAAGCAATCAATATCGCAAATAGAGAAGGTGGAATAACTGATTTTCCGCACTTCATCCTTAGGCAGGGTTTTAATGATAGACTGTGACGCGGCAATAATATCCTCGTTCATCACGGAAAAATTCAGGGCCATGGAGGTCGTCATGGTCGACAACACGCTGGCTTTAATGCCGCTGCCTAAGCCGTCGGACAACACACTCACGACCCGGCCTTCATCTTTCATTTTTTGCGAACGGAAACAATCGCCGCACACGATATTGCCGGCCTTGTTGCGCTGAAAGCATTCTACTTCTATGAAATTTTCCTTCGTTCTCAGCACGGCGGTTTAAATAATATCTTTGTTTTTGTTATACACTTCGATCACTGATTTTAAGGTGGTGTCGGTAAATGCAGCATTCTCGCCCAGCAATCCCGCCACCTGCTGCACGGTGGAAAGGTGGTTTTTAATCACCTCTTTGGTCTTCTCTATAATCCAGTCTTTTTTCACATTCGGGTCTTCCAAATCCTGCAACAGGCCAAACACCAAGCGGTGCGGCTGAATGTTGTATATAGACAACAACCACATGCGGTTTTTATCTTTCACCTGCCGTTGCTTAATTTCTTCGCCGGTGGTCAGCACCGTTTTGAAAAG
>DBDM01000123.1:0-2519 GCA_002293585.1 Bacteroidales bacterium UBA932 | reverse complement strand
CAATATTGATTCATATCCACAACGTTCAATTCGGTATTCACCAGCACCACGCCGGCAGGAATTTTCTGCAAGAGCACGGTGGCTTTGTCGTGGGCGATTTTGCGCATGTACGACGCGCACATATTATCTTCGGCGCGGCCTTCGAGCATGGCCACAGCGAAATCGCGACAGGAATCATAACCGCAACTGCTGCAATTCAGCTCGTCTTGCGGCGTTGTTTTACCCACGGTGGCCAACGCCTGTTTAATTTCTTCTTCCGTATAATCCTGACGGTTGGTCTGTATATCCGGCACAATAGGCTCCGTAAGGTCAAGCTGCGCAAAGTCCTCCTGCGGATTTCCCGTTTCCAGGTAATTGATCACCTCATAACGTTTAATCGCCGGCGATATATTGTTTAACTTCGCGGGGCCGTTCACGCAACCGCCTTTGCACGCCAGCAATTCCAGAAAAATCGTGCCGCTATACGCATCGGGTTTCACATTTTTCAGCACGTCTTTGATCGTAGGCAAGTCCGAAAAAGCCATATAGAATGCAGATTTTTCCGGTTTATGCAACCCTTCCAACATGCCGCCTTCAATGGGATACAAGGCGCCCATCCGCGAACGGTAAGGTACAAATTTTTCTTCGCTGTCGGACAAACTTTCCGGGACAACGCCCTCCTTGTCAAACCAGTCTTTCAAATCTTTGAACGTAATGGCCACATCTATCAAATCGGCGTGCCTGTCGGCTTCTAATTTTTTCGCGATGCAGGGGCCTGCAAAAATCACTTTGATATCTTCGCCGTAAAGGCTTTTCAGCATTTTGGCGTGCGCCAGCATAGGCGACACAATCGGTGTAACGCCCTGCACATAGTCTCCGGAATACTTACGAATATAGTCCACCGCCACAGGACAAGCGGAAGAAATGTAAATGCCTTTTTCGGCCGTAGATAGAAAATCATCCGTGCGAGCAGACACCAATTCGGCGCCCAGCGCCGTTTCCGACACACCGGCAAAGCCTAATTGTTTCACCGCCGCCACCAAAGCCGACGAAGATAAATCGTCGAATTCGCTGACGTACGAAGGCGCCAACGATAAATACACCTTAGGATATTTTTGAAGGGTCAGCCGCGCGCGGGTCAGTCCGTCGCGTACTTTTTTAGCGCCGGTAGGGCAAACCTGTGTGCAGTGGCCGCAGTATACGCAGCGCTCTTCCATGATATAGGCCTTGTTATTCTCTATACGAATGGCCTTGACGGGACACTCGCGAATGCACTTATAACAATCCTGGCAACTTTCCGGTTCTGTGTATATAGGCCTTAACATGGGAGTTCTTCTTGTAAAATTTTATATAAGCGCGACTTGTTCACCTCTTCGTACACATGCCCATTGATAGAGACAACCGGTCCCCGGCTGCATTTTTCTTCGCAGAGATGACCGGAGAAAGCCACTGCAGCCTCCAGTTTATTATCTTGCAGGTATTGCTTGATCACCTCTAAATTGGCGTTGTTTCCGCGGGAAAAGCAGGAACTGCCGAGGCATATTTTTATCTGCGTTGTAGCCATTAATCATCTTTTAACCTACAAAGATAGCATTTTTTGACAAATAATTAGCCGACGAGAACAAGGAGTAATGTAATAATTTGACTACCAATTATAAATACAAGAAACATCCTATTTAATAGAATAATGTTATGAAATTTACAAAAATTTAGCTACCTTCGCGGAAATATTTATAACCAATAATCGAAAAAATCACTCTTTTATGGAAGGAACCATCACTAAACACCTTCTCGAAAATTGGCCTTCTGCTATTTGGTTAATTGTCGGCGGAGTTATTGTATGGCTATTTTTATCAGTAAAAAATATTGCCAATAAAGCCAAAGAGGCATCGGAAATAGAAAGCCAAAGAACCGCACATGGAAATCTGGATGTAAGTTTCAGAAAAATAGCGTTGGACTTGGAGTACCTGAACAAATCGGTTTCCGACATGTCTGATACGTTGGCCGGTATAGCCATGAAAAGCGGCACAAAAGTAAAATCTCCTAAGCCGGCGACACAAACGCAAAGCCCCATCACTTTAACAGACAGAGGCCGGGACTTAGTTGCAGAATTGGGTATCAATACAATGATTAATGACAACTGGATGTCAATATCATCCGTCATTGAAGAGCAGGCAACCCGGAAAAATCCGTATGACATTGCAAAAACGTGCATGGATGAAATACTGCTTTTCCCCGAAAAATTTCTTGCGGAAGAAGAGCTTAACATATTAAAGTTACGTGCATACCAGGACGGTGATCTTTTGCAATCGTTTCTTCGCATTGTGGCCGTATTAGTCAGAGATCGATTTTTTGATGAACACCATATATCAATTGCAGAGATAGACAAGCATGCTCCCGTAGGGGGAGAGGGGCTGGCAAGGAACACGAAAAATTAAATAGTTTAATTCAATTTATATGACATTTACGCTTGGAGATATTGGTGTGTTGGTTGCAATTGTAGGAAGCCTATTGGCTTTGTCGTGGTTTATACTCAATAA
>DBDM01000019.1 GCA_002293585.1 Bacteroidales bacterium UBA932 | reverse complement strand
GGTCAATACAAAAACTCCGGAAAGAGAAATAGTATATGTTCCGGAAGGCGGTATTGATCCGGTTGATTTTATCACACCGGCTGTAGCTGAACCGTCCTCCGTAAAGCCCGGGATCTCCAATGTGAAACCTGCCTCAAAACTACTATTGTTGGTAACCACCAACCTCATATCGTCCACTATTATTTTGTCGATTGCCTCCTGATTCGGCATATCAAACGGCAATTTAACAGATATCGGAGGTATGGGCGGAATCAATATCGGAATCTTAAGAGTAAAAGTGTTCGGCGACAAAGTCACCGATGCAGGAGGAATGGTCAACAAGGTAGAGATGCCCGGCAATGTGATCGTAGGTACCGTAAAATAAAAAGCAGCCGTATCTCCTACGTATTTGATATTGTCTCCGGCTTTCAAATAAAGACTGTCCTTGAATAAGGGCAAACTCAACACAGGCGATATATCGGAAGTAGAGAGCTCGTCCAACTCAAAGTCTTTAGCATCAAAGCACGATGCTGCAAACAACAGCAAAGATGCTGATAATAAAAAATATACAAATATTTTCCTCATGGCAATACTAATGGGTTTATCTGGCAAAGATAATAAAAATTATGTGAATTACCAAAAAATAACATAAGATATGCAAGTTTTTGCATATCTTATGTATAGTGGCCAATATCAGCCATTAATGACTACTTCAGCCCGCGGTTTTTCAACAGCGGTTCAATCACCGGCGCCTTGCCGCGGAATTTCAGGTAGAGTTGCATGGCATCTTCTTCGCCGCCACGCTCAAGAATATCCTTACGGAACTTGCCGGCTACCGTTGGGTTGAAAATATCACCAGTTTCTACAAAGGCTTGGTAAGCATCGCAATCCAACACTTCTGCCCAGATGTAGCTGTAATAACCAGCCGTGTAGCCGCCACCCATGGTGTGACTAAAATAGGTACTGCGGTAACGGGGCGGAATTTGTGTCATCAACCCGCGTTTCTTATTCAATTGGTCAATTTCAAACTGTGTGGGATTCAACTGTGCAGGAATAGCCGTCAGCGTATGGTAATCCATATCGAGGTAGGAGGCCGCTAAATATTCGGCTGTTTTAAACCCTTCGCCGTACTTACCGGCCTTGTCCATTTTAGCAATCAGCGCATCGGGAATGATTTCGCCGGTTTCATAATGCTTGGCATAATGTTTCAGCACTTCGGGTTCAAAGCACCAGTGTTCCATAATTTGCGAAGGCAATTCCACAAAGTCGCGGGGAGTGCCCAGCAAACCCCTGTAATGTACGTTACTCAACAGGCCGTGCAAGGCATGACCAAATTCATGGAAGAAAGTATTGGCCTCGTCGGAACTCAGCAAAGCAGGTTTGTCGCCCACGGGACGGGTGAAGTTACATACAATGGTAACCAACGGAGCTTTGCGCTCGCCGTTTTCATAAGCCTGCGAACGGTAGCGACCGCACCAGGCGCCACCACGCTTGGCACCGGGGCGTGAGAACATATCAAGGAAAAGGATACCTAAGTGACTGCCGTCGGCGTCTTTACACTCAAAAGCCACCGCTTCATCCGTGGGGGTAGCAATATCATTCCGAGGAGTAAAGGTAATGCCATACAAGCGATTGCACACGTAGAAAATACCGTCGCGCACATTTTCGAGTTTGAAATACGGGCGGAGCATTTCTTCATCCAACGCGTATTTTGCATTTTTCACTTTTTCGCTGTAGTAAGACCAGTCCGATGCTTCCAAGGTTCCCGCAACGCCGCCGGCATTCATCATTTTTTGCAGCTCGGCAGCTTCCTGTTTCGCTACTTTCATGGTAGGCGTCCACAGTTTATCGAGCAGGTCGTATACGTTGGCAGAATTTTTAGACATGCGGTCTTCCAGCACCATAGCGGCAAAGTCGGGATAGCCCATCAATTGGGCTTTTTGGAGGCGCAGGGTCACCAATTGGCGCACTATTTCCTTGCTGTCATTGGCGTTGCCGTTGTTGGCGCGGTTCAAATAGGCCTGTTGTATTTGACGGCGAAAATCGCGATTGTCGGCATATTGCAGAAAAGGCATAACACTCGGATTATCAAGTCCAAAGAGCCATTTCCCCTCCATCCCGGCTTTGGTTGCACGACCGGCAGCGGTAGCAATCACCGTTTCGGGCAATCCGGCAAGGTCTGCCTCTTTATCTATGATCAATTGGTAGGCGGCGGTTTCAGCCAGCATATTTTGTCCGAAAGTGGTTTGCAAATTGGCAATTTCCGTATTCAGGCGGCGTAACTCTTCTTTTTTCGCAGGGTCTAAATTAGCGCCCGAACGTACAAAACCTTTATACATTTCTTCCACTAAGCGCAATTGCAAGGCATCCAAGCCTAACTGCTCACGCTGTTCATACACGGCTTTCACACGGTTGAACAAGCCCTCATTGAGGCGGATATCATCATAGTGCGCCGTCATTTTCGGCGATAACTCACGCTCTATTTTCTGCATATCGGGCGTGGTATTCGCCCCGTTGATACCGGAGAATACAGGCATGATACGCGATAACAATTTACCTGAATTGTCATAGGCCAAAATAGTGTTTTCAAAATCGGGTGCTGCCGTGTTGTTCACAATAGCGTCAATCTCGGCTTTTTGTTGGCGCATGCCTTCTTCAATGGCGGGCATGTAGTGTTCTACTTTTATTTGTTCAAAGGGCGGAACGCCGAAAGGGGCATTCCAGTCGGCCAGCAAAGGATTGGTTTCTTTTTGTTGGCAGGCGCTGAGGCCAAGTGCTGCAAGGAGCATAATTGCAAATAGTTTTTTCATATTATATAGTTTTTAGTTTCATTTATAGAACGCGGATGACGCGGATTAAACGGATTTACACAGATTAAAAACCTTTTCACCTTTTTACCCTTCACCTTTTCACCCTCATACCTTCATCGTCAGCTGCACACGCTTGCGCGCCATATCTACCTCCAGTACTTTCACCTGCACGTGTTGGTGGAGTTTGACCACCTCGTTAGGATCGCGCACATACCGGTCGGCTAATTGCGAGATATGCACCAGCCCGTCATTCTTCGCCCCCACGTCAACAAAAGCGCCGAATGCCGTAATGTTGGTCACAATGCCCGGAAGCACCATGCCGGGTTTCAGGTCGGCTATACCGAACACGTCGGGCGAAAACTCGAAGACTTTGGCTACGGAGCGCGGGTCGCGGCCAGGCTTGGCCAATTCGGCCATGATATCATTCAAGGTAGGCATACCCACGGTAGCCGACACGTAGCGTTGCAGGTTGATTTGTTTGCGCGCTTCTTCCGAAGCCAGTAGTTCGGACAACGGGTGTTGTATATCTCCTGCCATTTGTTCCACCAGTGCATAGCGCTCCGGGTGCACCGCACTGTTATCCAAAGGATTTTGCGCTCCGGGGAT
>DBDM01000197.1:634-3377 GCA_002293585.1 Bacteroidales bacterium UBA932 | reverse complement strand
CGCAATTTCCTGCATCATCTGTTCGTCAATAGCTAACCGGCCGGCAGTATCGATAATGACGGTATTAAAATTATTTTGTTTGGCATATTTTATGGCGTTCTGCGCTATTTGCACAGGATGTTGATTGCCCTCTTCGGTATATACCGGCACCTCAATTTGCGCGCCCAACACCTTGAGCTGTTCGATAGCGGCGGGGCGGTATACATCGCAGGCTACCAGCAAGGGCTGACGACCTTTTTTCTTGATGTTTAAAGCTAATTTTCCGGAAAAAGTGGTTTTACCCGATCCTTGCAAACCGGCGATCAATATAATAGCGGGATTGCCTTTGAAATTAATATCGGAGGCCTGTCCACCCATCAATGCCGCCAGCTCGTCATGCACAATTTTCGTCATCATTTGGCCGGGGCGCACAGATTTCAACACGTCCTGTCCCAAAGCCTTTTGCTTCACTTCATCGCAAAACGACTTGGCTATTTTATAACTTACGTCGGCATCAAGCAAGGCCTTGCGTATATCCTTGAGCGTTTCGGCAACGTTGATTTCGGTAATACGCCCGTCGCCTTTCAACAACTTAAAGGCGCGGTCTAATCTATCGGATAAATTTTCAAACATATATCGTAAAATAATTTACAAAGATAGCAATAATTTATTTATCTTTGCCATGTAATATCCGATTTGGTCGATGCAGAATTGTTATTATCACCTATCCGAAGTAGCCGCTATTACCGGTGCGGAATATATACCTGCCGGGCAGGAGGCTATGCTTGTGCGGACATTATTGACCGACAGCCGTAATTTTGCTGTGGCCGGCGGATGTTTGTTTTTTGCACTGGTTACCGCCCGCAACGACGGGCATAAATATATTGCTTCGTTGTATGAAAAGGGAATGCGGTGCTTTGTAGTAGAATATATTCCGGAAGCGTTGGAAGGCAAAAAAGATATTGCATGGCTGATCGTAAAAAATACCCTGGATGCACTACAAACATTGGCCGCTCATCACCGGCGGCGTTTCAATATTCCGGTAGTCGGGATTACCGGCAGCAATGGAAAAACTATTGTGAAAGAATGGTTGGCCTATTTGCTAAGCGATGATAAAAAAGTGGTAAAAAGCCCTAAAAGTTATAACAGCCAAATCGGCGTGCCGCTTTCCGTATGGCAAATGCAGCCGGAAGATGACATCGCGATTTTTGAAGCAGGCCTTTCACAGCCGGGCGAAATGGAACGCAACCGGGCCGTCATTCAGCCGACCATAGGCATTTTTACGAATGTAGGCGCGGCGCACGATGAGCATTTCGACAGTGATCAACAAAAAATAGACGAGAAATTAAAATTATTTACCGGCGTACAAACGTTGGTGTATTGTGCCGACCATACTGTTCTTGCAGAGCATATAGCACAAACAAAAATTTTGCAACAGGCGCGTTTGTTCACTTGGGGCTATGCTCCGGATAGTATTGTGCAACTAAAAGCGGTAACGACCATTGAAGGGTATACCACCATGACGGCATTGTACAATGGGAAAACATTATCGGTCACTATCCCTTTCCCCGATAAGGCATCCGTTGAAAACGCCATGCACTGCTGGGCCTTTATGTTGCTGCTGGGCTATGAACAGCCTTATATTGCGGAACGCATGCGCCGCCTGCCGACCATTGAAATGCGTATGGAATTGAAGGAAGCCATCAATAATTGTTCGGTGATTAACGACAGCTATAGCTCCGACTATAATTCCCTGCAAATAGCGGTTGATTTCCTGACACAGCAACAACAGCATGTTAAAAAAACAGTTATTTTGTCCGATATTTTGCAGAGCGGGCGTAGCGAAGAAGAATTATACGCTGATGTTGCCCGTTTATTGCAGGGGAAGCACATTCATCGCCTGATCGGCATCGGCCCGGCGATTTCCCGTCGTGCCGGACTGTTCACCATAGAGAAATTGTTTTATCCCGATACGGATACTTTTTTGCGCGACTTTGCTTTAAATTCATTGCATGATGAAACCATCTTGCTGAAAGGCGCCCGCGATTTTGCTTTTGAAAAGATCGACAAAGCTTTGCAACAGAAAGCCCATGAAACGGTGATGGAGATTAACCTTTCGGCTATGGCACATAACCTGAACTATTACCGTTCGAAACTGGCTCCCGGCGTGCGATTGATGGCCATGGTAAAAGCATTTTCCTATGGTAGCGGAAGCTATGAAATAGCGAACTTATTGCAGTTCCACCACGTCGATTATTTGGCGGTGGCATACGCCGATGAGGGAGTTGAGCTTCGCCGTGCGGGTATTACCATGCCCATTATGGTGATGAATCCCGAAGAACAAAGTCTGGACAAGATGATGGATTACCAATTGGAACCGGAAGTATACAGTTTCAGGGTGTTGGCTTTGCTGAAAGAGAAGTTGGCAGTCGGAAGTTGGCAGTCGGCAGTGGCGCTTCATGTAAAATTAGACACGGGCATGCACCGCCTGGGCTTTGAAGAGTGCGACATGTCAAAGTTATTGCAGGAATTAAAAGACTTGCAACAACAGCATCCGGCCATAAAAATAGCCTCTGTTTTTTCACATTTGGCTACCGGCGATGAGCCTCGCTTCGATGAATATACTCGCCGGCAGATGGACACATTTACACGCATGAGCGCACAACTGCAATCGGTGGTTGATTATCCCATAGTCCGCCATATTTTAAACTCAGCCGGCATTTCCCGTTTTCCCGGTGCGCAGTTCGACATGGTGCGCCTCGGC
>DBDM01000197.1:327-528 GCA_002293585.1 Bacteroidales bacterium UBA932 | reverse complement strand
ATAGGCGTTATTCCCATTGGCTATGCCGACGGTCTGAACCGCAAATTCGGCAACGGCAGGGGAAAGGTTTTTGTGAATGGAAAATTAGTGCCCGTGATCGGCAATGTGTGTATGGACATGTGCATGATCGACCTTTCGGGCGTGGAGGCGCATGAAAACGACGAAGTCATCATATTTGGCGAGGCCTTGCCCATAACGGAG
>DBDM01000197.1:0-292 GCA_002293585.1 Bacteroidales bacterium UBA932 | reverse complement strand
TTTCAGGAATAAGTGATATATTTGCGCTTTAATAAGGGAATTTTAAACATGAAACTTTCAGTTGTCATTCCGGCGTATAATGAAGAAAAAACGATTCTGTCGATATTACATAAAGTAGCAGATGTAAAGTTAATTAATGATTTTCAAAAGGAAATTATTATAGTGAATGACTGCTCGAAAGATAAGACGGAAGAACAGGTACTCTCATTCCAGAACTTGCATCCCGACGAATCTATTGTTTATTATCGGCAGCCGGAAAATCGAGGAAAAGGGGCGGCTATTCACAAAGGAA
>DBDM01000149.1:2985-3105 GCA_002293585.1 Bacteroidales bacterium UBA932 | reverse complement strand
CGGTTTTCATACTTTTTGGTGTAGGTCGTTTCATATTTACGGCCATCTTCAAAAACCTGTATGGTTTGTATTTTTTCCATAAATTTTTTAAGATTAAAATGGTGGAATACCGTGTTTCTT
>DBDM01000149.1:0-2900 GCA_002293585.1 Bacteroidales bacterium UBA932 | reverse complement strand
TTCTTATATTCTTCCACCTTTTGGGTACGCATGGCGTTGGGGTCTTCTGCTTCCGTGATCTCCTTGCGGAAAATAATATTGGCGGCGCCTTCGGGTCCCATCACCGCAATTTCCGATGTAGGCCATGCAAACACAAAGTCGGCACGCAGGTGACGTGAGTTCATCGCAATGTAACCCCCGCCGTAAGCTTTGCGCAGGATAACGGTAATGCGGGGAACGGTAGCTTCGCTGTAAGCGTACAGCAATTTGGCGCCGTGACGGATCACGCCGGCATATTCCTGGTCGATGCCCGGCAGGTAACCCGGCATATCTTCCAATGTTACCAACGGAATATTAAAGGCATCGCAGAAACGGATGAAACGGGCGGCTTTGTCCGACGAATCGCAGTCAAGCACACCAGCCATGATCAGCGGTTGGTTGGCCACAAAGCCTACAGTGCGACCACCCATGCGGCCGTAACCGATCACAATATTGGCAGCCCATTTTTCCTGTACTTCAAAAAACTCCGATCCATCGGTGATAGCGCGAATTACATCACGCACATCGTAGGGTTTCGTGGGGTCAATGGGAACTACCTTTTCAATGTTGTGTTTTTTGTCGGGCGCTTTGGCGGCTACCATTTGCAGACTGTTGGGACTATTATTCCAGGGAATATACGACAACAGTGTTTTAATTTGTTCAAAACATTCCTGCTCGGTAGTGGCAAAGAAATGGGCGTTACCGGTAATTTCACTGTGAACGCGCGCACCGCCGAGCTCTTCCATGGAAATTTCCTCACCCAGCACCGATTTAATCACTTCGGGGCCGGTGATAAACATCTTGGAAATGTTTTCCACCACAAACACATAGTCGGTGAGGGCGGGGGAGTAAACAGCTCCGCCGGCGCAGGGGCCGAGAATTACGGATATTTGTGGGATAACACCACTGGCCAACGTGTTACGGAAGAAAATTTCACCGTAACCGGCCAATGAATTGACCCCTTCCTGTATACGTGCACCGCCGGAGTCGTTAATACCGATCAGCGGAATACGCATACGCAAGGCATAGTCCATCATTTTAACAATTTTACGGGCATGCATAGAGCCGAGAGAGCCACCTGCCACCGTAAAGTCTTGAGCATAAACAGCTACCGAGAGACCGTGAATGGTGCCGGTACCGATAATCACACCGTCACCTGGTAATTCCTTGCCGTCCATACCGAATTCACGGGCATCATGTTCTACGAATAAGTCGTATTCATGGAACGAGCCTTCATCAAGCAACTGATTGATGCGTTCGCGGGCGGGAAGTTTTCCCATAGCGATCTGTTTGGCAATAGCTTTTTCGCCACCACCTTGCTCCGCCTTTTCGCGCCTGGCATTCAATTCTTTTTTTAAGGTTCCTAAATTTACCATAATTTAGTTCGTTAGTTAATAAAAAGGACTGCAATGATAGGGATTTTTTGTGAGAAGTCAGGAAAAATAATTATATTTGTGGATTAATGTTTAAAACTTTATTTTTATGAAAAAATGTATATTTCTCGTTTCCATTTGTTTATTGCTTTCAGCAGAAACTTTTGCACAGGACATCAAATTGCCCGCGCCCAACACTAATGGTGGAATGCCTCTGATGCAAGCACTTAGCAAGCGTCAAACTTCGCGTTCATTCGATACCAAGGAGTTAGACAAACAGACGCTTTCTAACCTCTTATGGGCCGCTAACGGCTTTAACCGTAGTGATAAACGTACTGCTCCCACAGCCAGCAACCGTCAGGAGTTGGAAATTTATGTAGCCCTGGCTTCCGGTTGCTATTGGTATGATGCTAAAAACAACACACTTGTACAAAAAGTGAAAGAGGATATCCGCGCGGTAACCGGTAAAAATCCCTTTGTAGGTACGGCTCCGGTAAATATTGTGATTATCGCCGATACCGAAAAACAAGCCAATAAAGAATACCAGTACATTGACGCCGGCTATATTTCACAAAACATATATCTGTTTTGCGCCTCAGAAGGTTTGTCTACCGTGGTGCGCGCCATGGTTGATCGTGAAGCCCTGGCCAAAGCCATGAAGCTAACGGATAAACAAGTAGTAATTGTCGGCCAAACCGTAGGATATTCCAAATAAATTGAAAAAAATATGACCGATAAATTTGTACTCCGCCACAATGGCCCCCGTGATTGCGAAGTTCAACAAATGCTGCAGGCCGTGGGCGCTGCATCATTGGATGAACTCATCAACCAAACTGTACCCGTGAATATTCGTTTGAAAAAGCCGTTGGAACTTGATGCTCCTTTAAGCGAATATGAATACCTGAACAAAATAAAGGCGATTGCTGCTAAGAACAAAAGCTTTCGCTCATTAATAGGCATGGGCTGGTACGGCACCGCTACTTTACCGGTGGTGTTGCGTAATGTATTTGAAAATCCCGTATGGTACACTTCTTATACACCCTATCAGGCTGAAATTTCGCAGGGCCGTTTGGAAGCGCTGTTGAATTTCCAAACGATGGTGATGAGCCTTACCGGTTTTCAAATAGCCAACTGCTCACTGCTCGACGAGGGCACTGCCGCTGCCGAAGCCATGAAAATGATGTTTGACCTGCGCTCGCGCGAAGCGGTGAAAGCCGGGAAAAATATACTCTTCGTCGATGAAAATATTTTTCCGCAAACATTGGATGTATTGGTTACACGCGCTGCGCCGCTGGGTATAGTATTGGCGACGGGCAAATTTGATCAATATACTTTTGACGAAAAATGTTTCGGCGCTATAGTGCAGTATCCCGCTGCCAACGGCGCTGTGCGCGACTATAGCGCCTTCTGTGCCAAAGCGCACGAAAAAGGCGCGCTGGTAACTGCCGTGTGCGATATCCTTTCGCTGGCGCTCTTGAAAGAACCCGCTGCCTGGGGCGCCGATGTGGC
>DBDM01000183.1:7651-11155 GCA_002293585.1 Bacteroidales bacterium UBA932 | reverse complement strand
CTCTACGGCTGCTGCCACTTCGGGGTCAACTTACCGGTGGCTGGAAAATGGAAGTGTAATATCCGGCGCTACGGCAGCCAATTATACCATTCCAACCACCAAAACAACTGGTGTGTATACGTATGTTCGTCAGTCGAAATCCGGAAGCTGTAGCGACTGGCAGGGTTCCAACGCTTATACGGTTTCCGTGGTGGCGGGATGCTTAACCGTTAATGGTATTACGTGGGCAGAAACGAATGTTGATGCACCCTATACATTTGCTTCCAGGGCTGATATGTATACACAGTTTTATAAGTTTCAAAGTAAAACTGGTTATCATGCTACTTCACCGGGTAATGGTATAGCTTACGGCAGTGGTTGGTCTAGTAATGAATCTGCGGATTGGCCTTATGATTCTCCGTGCCCCGGCGGTTGGCGTGTACCTTCTATAAATGAATGGTCTGCATTAAATGCTACCGGTAGTACCTGGGCAAATGCATATAATCGTGGCAATGCGGTAGCCGGCCGGTTCTTCGGACCTAATCACGCTTCGTGTTCTTTGCCTTCCAATATGACCGGATGTATCTTTTTGCCGGCAGTAGGCAATCGTAACAACAATGATGGTGCGCTAAATAATCAGGGTTCCGAAGGCTACTATTGGGCAGCGGAGTGGCGCGGTTCGGGCGGCTACGGCGCGAACTTCAACAGTAGCGATAGCATGCCGAGCTACTACGAACCGGGCCGCGGCTTTTCGATTCGTTGCGTTAAAGATAATTGAAAATGAAATAAATTATACAATTCTAAAAAGCCGCAAAGGACACAGTCAAAAAAACTAGTACAAACAATTTAATAGGGCGGCGTGGTTGCTTGCACCCAAATTCGTCCGGAGCGGCTTTTTTAAATTGAAAATGGAAAATTGAAAGTTGAAAATGAAATCCCTAATCTCTTAATCTCCTGTTAACCTTTGCTACATTCAAAAATATATTTATCGTTGTAGTACATTTCTGAATGGAAGCCATCACGATAGACGAAATATAGCTATGATAGAGAAATTATTCCACTAAAATTCAGAATATAAGTGAAATTTTAGTAAAAATATTTGTTTCTTTAAAAGGAAACTTTTATCCCTGTGGAGGATTTTTATGGAATACAAATTTGATGTTGAGTTTTTAGAACCGGCTCGTGAATTTTTAGAACAGGTAGACCCTAAAGCCCGGAATAAAATTTATTACAACATCTGGAAATCGAGGTTGCTTAATGAAATAAATCATAGTCATGAAAACTTATACGTTAGAAGAACTTACCGACAAGCACATCGGGAAGAAAGGAACACCTAAGCGTGACAAGTTTGATAAGCAGCTTGAATTGGATGTTTTGGCCTATACGATTAAAGAAATTCGTAAGGCTAAGCATTTAACACAAGGAGAGCTGGGAGAGTTAGTCGGCGTAAAAAAAGCTCAAATCTCAAAGATTGAAAACAACCTGACTGATGCAAGATTTGAAACTATTTTAAGAATATTCAGGGCTTTAAATGCAAAGCTAAGTTTTAGAGTTGAAGTAGATGATAAGGCATTTATAATCGGATAGTAAATAAATTTTTAAATCTTTAAACCTTTTACCCTTCACCTTTGTACCTTTCACCCTTTTACCCTTTACCCTTATACGGCGCCTTACGCTTCACGGATTTTTGCGGATTCAAAAAAATGTAGTATCTTTGCCTTGAAAATCCATCAAAATCCACCCTTGAACAAAAAAATGCTTAGGCTATAGGAATGATACCTAAGTAAGAAACCGCTCCAATTTTTTTATTATTTATGAATGATCTTATTCAATTTGAGCAAATAGAGAAAAAAATTATTTCTATTCGCGACCAACAGGTGATTTTGGACAGTGATGTAGCTGCACTTTATGGTGTGGAAACACGGGAAATTAATCAAGCGATTAAAAACAATTCCGATAAATTCCCCGAAGGCTATATTATGGAGTTAACAGACAGCGAGAAGCAGGAGGTTATCAAAAATTTTGATAACCTTAAGATAAAATTCTCCCCTGCATTACCAAAAGCATTTACTGAAAAAGGTTTATATATGTTGGCTACAATATTGAAAAGCCCGCAGGCTACACAGACTACCATTGCCATTGTGGAAACATTTGCAAAAATCCGTGAATTGTCGCATATAGCGTTGGAAATGGTGAATACTCCACAAGATACCCAAAAACAAACGTCATTTATGCAAAAAACAAACGAGGTATTATCGAATATTCTCACCAATGATTTGCAGGCAACAGGCACTGAAACGGTTTTTGAATTTAACCTGCTTTCAGCGATAAAGGTTAAACACACCGTTAAACGGGAATTAAAAAAGTGACTAAGAGATGAGAGATTTGATGATTTGGTGATGAAAATCGCTTCACGCTTAACGCTTCACGCCTAACTCGTAATTAAAACAGGCGACCCCTTTTCGGTGATCGCCTGTTGTTTCAATAAATGGAGAAAGTTTTCTACCAGATAGACGCCTGTTGGTCTGCGGGGAGGTACATGGCATCGCCGGGCTGCACGTTGAAGGCCTTGATAAAGGCTTCGATGTGCGGCAGGGTACCGTTCGTGCGCCATTTGCCCAATGAATGGGGGTCTGTTTTGGTGCGGCTCAATATTTCTTCATCGCGGATATTACCGGCCCACACACGGGCGTAAGCTAAGAAGAAGCGTTGTTCGGCGGTGAAGTTATCCATGGCGGCTTTGTTCACTTCGCCTTTAGCCAGTGCATTTTCCATAGCCTGGAAAGCGATCTGCACACCGCCGTTGTCGGCAATGTTCTCTCCCAGGGTGAATTTACCGTCGGCATGTACACCGGGGGCCACTTCAATTTTATTGAAGTAGTCGACCAGCACCTGCGAGCGGTTTTTGAAGTTTTCGGCATCGGCCGGCTGCCACCAGTCCTTGAGGTTACCCTGTTGGTCGTACTGGCGTCCCTGGTCGTCGAAGCCGTGGGTCATTTCATGTCCGATCACCACCCCGATGGCGCCGTAGTTCACGGCATTGTCGGCATCGGCATAGTAGAACGGAGGCTGCAAAATGCCGGCGGGGAAACAAATTTCATTGGTGGTGGGGTTATAGTAGGCATTGACGGTTTGCGGCGTCATGAACCATTCGGTAACGTCGGTGGGTTTGTTGATCTTCTCCAGGTTATAGGCCACGTCAAATTCGCTGGAGCGCATGATATTGGCTAAATAACTATCGGCTTTTACTTCGAGGCCGGAATAGTCGCGCCATTTGTCGGGATAGCCGATTTTCACCCGGAAAGCGTTCAGCTTGTCCATGGCTTTTGCTTTGGTGCTGCCGTCCATCCAAGTGGCGGCCTGTATGCGTTCGCCCAGGGCGGTTTGGAGGTTGGCCACCAAATGCAACATATTTTCTTTGGATTGGGGCGGGAAATATTTGGCTACATAAATTTGTCCCACCGCTTCGCCGAGGGCGCCGTTCACGGTGTTAACCACGCGTTTCCAGCGGGGCTGCAGTTCCTG
>DBDM01000183.1:1030-7608 GCA_002293585.1 Bacteroidales bacterium UBA932 | reverse complement strand
TTCCAGGCTAAGTAGGCTTTGATGTCTTCTGGCCTGGTGGTTTTCAAAATGGCATTCACCGTTTTGATGTATTCCGGCTGCGCCACGTTCAAGGAGTCCACTCCCGGCAGGTTTAAGGCGGCAAAATAAGCAGAAAAATCAAATTCGGGGATCAGGGTGTTGAGCGCTGCAACTTCTTTTTTGTTGAACATTTTATAGGGGTCGCGCAGGTCGTGACGGTTCATGAATCCTTTGGCCATGGCGGTTTCAACGGCCATTACGGCAGCAGCTAATTTTTCGGGCGTGCTGTTCGCCATTACATCGTAGTTCGAGAGGCGGAACATATTGGTGAGCATCAACACGTATTTTTCACGCAGTTCTTTGCTGCGGGCGTCCTGTTCCAAATAATAGTCGCGGTCGCCGAGGTTCAGTCCGGTCTGGTAGAGCCAGGCGATGTTCATGCTGCTGTTGGAAAAATCGGCTTCGGAAAATACGCCGAAGAAAGGGTTGACGCCCTGTTTGTGCATTTTAGTAATGGCCGCCTGAATGGCCTGCTTACCGTTCAGTGCGGCGATTTCCTGCAGGAAAGGTTTCAACGGCGCGGCGCCTTGTTGGTTCAGGGTTGTAGAGTCCATGCCCACATTGTAGAGGGTGGCAATTTTACCGGCCACGGAGCCGGCTTCGTTTTGGGCGGCGGCTAAATCCATGATGAGGCCGTTCACCTGTTTCACGTTTTCTTCACCTAATTTATCGAAGGATCCGTAGCGTGAAAATTCCGGTTTCATAGGATTGTTGGCCATCCATCCGCCGCAGGCGTATTGGTAAAAATCTGCGGCAGGATTAGCCGTAGTGTCAAGGTCCGACAAATCGAGACCGGAGGTTTTGGGGGTGTTGTTACAAGCGTTGGCTAAGAGCATAATTCCGGCAGTTAAGACAATTAATTTTTTCATTGTTGTATGTGAGATTGATTATTTTTCCAGTTAAAGAATATATTTGATGAGAACAAAGGAGCCGATGAGCAATACGGTGAAAGCAACGGCCAATAAATTAAAATATTTATCGATAAATGTTTTGATGGGTGCACCGAATTTCCAGATGAGCCAGCCGATAAGGAAAAAGCGCATGCCGCGGCTTACTATGGAGGCCACAATAAACATCACTAAATTGATGTTGCACACACCGGCGGCGATGGTGAAAATTTTATAGGGTATAGGTGTAAACCCGGCTGTAAATACGGCCCAGAAATTCCATTCCTGATAGGTAGCGGCCACCGCATCAAAACTTTCCTGCGAAAATATGGAAGGAATAAACCAGCCGGACACGCCCTGCCACACATAAAAGCCGAGGGCATAACCACCGGCAGCGCCCAGCACGGAGCCCAGGGTACAAATCAAGGCGTAGTTAAAGGCTTTTTTGGTACGGCCCAAACACAGCGCAATCAACAAAATATCGGGCGGAATGGGGAAGAAACTTGATTCGGCGAAAGCCATGATAAACAGCGCCACGGCGCCCCATTTTGAATCGGCCCAACTCAGTGTCCAATTGTACAGCCGTTTGATGATATTTGGTTTTTTATTGTCCATGAAAATTGTTTAAATCTGCCGCAAGGCATCCATTATTTGTGTTTTTGAGGAGGTTTTTTCGTCTTTCATTTTAATGAAACGGGCGGGTACGCCGGCCACTACAGCACCGGGCGCCACATCTTCGGTCACCACCGCACCGGCAGCTACCACGGCGCCTTTGCCTACACGCAGGCCTTCGAGCACCACCGCGTTGGCGCCGATGACCACCTCATCTTCCACCACGGTGGGCAAGCTGCTGGGCGGTTCGATAACGCCGGCAATCACCGTGCCTGCGCCGATATGGCAGTTAGCACCGATTTCCGCACGGCCGCCGAGCACCACATTCATGTCGATCATGGTGGCCGCACCGATTCTTGCACCGATATTAATGACGGCGCCCATCATGATGACGGCATTGTCGCCGATCTTCACATGGTCGCGAATGGTGACGCCGGGCTCTATGCGGGCGTTGTACTGTGTGAGGTCGGCCAAGGGAATGGCGGAATTGCGCGCAGCTGCTTCAATGTGATAAAATTGTATGTTGGCTTTGTTTTCTTCCAAAAAGGCTTTTACTTTGGTGTAGTCGCCAATGATTACGGCGGTTTCCGGTTGTGCGAAGACATGCAGGTCTTCCTCGTTGCGGGGTTGTACGGCGCCTTGCAGGTGGACTGTCACCGGTGTTTTTTTGACGGAGGTACGGATAAATTCAATAATTTGTTCGGCAGTGTCGATCATACAAATACAATAGAACGCGGATGACGCGGATTAAACAGATAAATACAATATTTTCCGCAGATCTCGCAGATTTGCGTAGATAAAGGTACAAATATAGTAATTTTTTATGTATTTAACACATCGGCCATGGTGTAGAGGCCGGGTTGTTTGCCGGTAAGGAATTGCGCAGCGCGTAAAGCGCCGGTGGCAAATATTTTTTTGGACAGGGCTGTATGTTTAATTTCCAATATTTCATCGTTTCCGGCGAAAATGACGGTGTGTTCGCCCACAATGGTGCCTCCGCGCACCGCATGTACGCCGATGTCGTTTTTCGCCCGTTTTTTCATTCCTTCGCGGCCATTGACCTGGGTTTTGTGCTCCACATTGTTGACGGCGGCCAATAACATTTTGGCGGTGCCGCTGGGGGCGTCTTCTTTCAGGTTATGGTGTTTTTCTATCAGTTCCACATCGAAATCGTCGCCGAGGGCTGCACTCATGCGGCGCACCATATCGACCATTACGTTTACACCCATCGACATATTCTGGGAATAAACAATGGGAATATTTTTGGCCGCAGCGGTAATGAGTCCCACCTCCACAATATTAAAGCCCGTGGTGCAAATTACCAGCGACTTATGGTGTTGCTGCGCATAGCGCAGTATTTTTTCAATGTTACTGTGGTGCGAAAAGTCGATGAGACAATCGGCCGGTTCCGTGACGGCGGTTAATTCGGCGTAGACGTCGTGGCCGGGGGCTTTGCCCACAACTGCAGATAACTCAATGCCCGCAGCGGATTGTGCCAGTTGCTCCAGGGTTTGGCCCATTTTGCCGTAACCGATGAGGATGATGTTCATAATTAGATTAGAGACTTAGAGATTAGAGACGAGAGACTAAAAAACATTTAGACGAGAGACTTGTTTATTTTTGTTTAGGGATTGTCTAAAGTTAAACAATAATTTTTGAACTTCGTGAACCATTATATTTATTTTATCAATATCTTCCTGTATAATAAAACCGAGATCTAACGCTAGATACAATTGGGCCTCAACCTCACATGCCGAGCCGTTGGCCATATCTAAAAAATGTATAAAATCAGCATCCGTATCACGACCGGAGCCTTCTGCTATATTCGAAACAATAGAAATAACCGCCCGCCTGATTTGCGACGTTAAACCAAATCTCTCCTTCGCAGGAAATTTACTTGTAAGTTCGTAAATATTTTTTACAAGTATCCGCGCCTTTTGCCAAACAATTAATTCTCTAAAATTATGCTTCATTTGTTCCTGCTTTTGTCTCTCGTCTCTTAGTCTCTAATCTCTTAGTCTATTCATCGCGTCAATAAGGGCTGCTTTGGGTTTGTCGGACATGGCACAGAGGGGAAGGCGGAAGCCGCCTACGTTGTGGCCGAGGTGGTTCATGGCTTCTTTCACAGGGATGGGGTTCACTTCGGTAAATAAATTTTCAATGAAAACCGCATATTTTACCTGTAGTTTCGTCGCTTCGGCTACTTTTCCCTCGCGGTAGAAACGGCACATATCGGCAAAAACTTTGGGAAAAACATTAGCCGCCACAGAAATGACCCCTACCCCGCCCAATGACAATACGGGCAGCACCTGGCTGTCGTTGCCGGAAAAAATAGCCAATCCGGGGCATTCGGCAGCGATTTTAAGCACAAAATCCAAATTCCCGCTTGCTTCTTTAATGGCCACGATGTTTTTGTGCTGTGCCAGCCGTTTCAGCACGCTGACGGGGATGTTCACCCCAGTGCGCCCCGGCACGTTATACAGGATGATGGGAATATTCACCTTGTCGGCCACAGTGGTGAAATGAAGGTAGAGTCCTTCGTCATTGGCTTTGTTGTAGTAGGGTGTAATGAGCAGCAGTCCATCGGCGCCGAGTTTTTCGGCTTCTTCGGAAAGGTGGAGGCTGTAGAGCGTATCGTTGGAGCCTGTGCCGGCGATCACCGGAATGCGTTTGTTCACGGTTTTCACCACGTGGCCGATCACTGCGAGGTGCTCCTCGTCGGTAAGGGTAGGCGATTCGCCGGTGGTGCCGCAGGCCACAATACCATCGGTGCCCTGGGCGATATGCCATTCTACCAATTCGGTTAGTTTAGTAAAATTCACCGACAAATCGGGATTGAAAGGGGTAACAATTGCTACGTAAGAGCCTTTTTTGAGAGGTAACATATCCGAATTATTAATTATTATTTCAAGTGTTCCAATGAAATATTCCCATCGTAGACACGGACGGCAGGTCCCTGCATATACACCCCGTCGGCGGTAACATCAATGTCCAGCGCGCCGAGTTCTAATTGCACTTTCACGGTGGCGCCGGTATAGCCCAATTTAGCGGCCATCACGGCAGCAGCGCAACAACCCGTACCGCAGGCCAGGGTAGTGCCCACGCCACGTTCATAAGTGCGCACGCGCAGTGTGGCGTTATCAAGCACCTGCACAAAATTGACGTTGGTGCTGTCGGGGAAAATGGGATTATTCGCTATTTCCGCCCCGGTTTTTTCGACATCCACCGCAGTGATATCCTCCACGAACACCACGGTATGGTTGGTGCCCATAAAAAGCGATGAGACGGTGTATTTATTTCCTCCGGCGGTGAGTGTTTGGTTGATAAATTCGGGTTGATCCGTCGTCACGGGTACTTTGGCCGGCGTGAAATCGGGTTTCCCCATGTTCACTTTGGCTAAGAAGGGTTCTTCGCCGGTAATTTCCACGTGCATCTCCCCCGCCCCTGTTTTTACGGTAAACTCGCCGGCGTCGAAGCCTGAGGCGTAGAGGTAATGCGCCAGGCAGCGGAGGCCGTTGCCGCACATGCGCGCCGTGCTACCGTCGCTGTTGTAGAACAACATTTCGAGCGGGCGGTGTTTGATCACCACCAGTCCGTCGGCGCCCACGCCCGTATGGCGATCACAAAGCGGCTTGGCCAATTTTTCGAGATCGAAGGTGTCGACTTCATCATAGTCGACAACGATGAAATCATTGCCCAATCCGTGGTATTTAGCAAAAAAAAGCTCCATAAAATTATAAATTAAATTCCATTGCCAATGCAGGAATAGCCTCTCCCAGCTTAGCGGCATCTACGGTTAATGAGATGGTGATTTCGGAAGTGGTGATTTGGTAAAAAGGCACTTTTACGTTGTTCAGCACGTTGAACACGCGGGTGGCCACACCGAAGTGAGAGGCCATGCCCACGCCCACGAGGCTTATTTTTACCAGGTCGGTTTGTTTTTCGAGTGTCAGTTTACCGAAGATGCCGGCGTTGTCGGCAGCCATTTTATCTACCAGGTGCAGGTCGTCTTTGTTGCAGCTGAACGACAGCACCAGGTTATTGTTCGTGCCGATACTCTGGTTAATCATATCGACATTGATTTCGTATTTATTGATGAGGTTGAAAATTTCGCCGGTAATGCTTGCTGCAGGAATGTCGCGGAGGGTCACCATACATACATTTTCATTAATGGAAATACCGGATATTACTTTGTCTTCAAGGGTCAGTTGGTTATTCATAACTATTGTTCCGTATTGGGGTTTGGGTTGTAAACTTTGTCCGATGTACAAGGGCACGCCGTATTTTTTGGCAATTTCGACCGAGCGGGGTTCCATGACTTTGCTGCCCTGGTTGGCCATTTCCATGACTAAATCGTAGGAGGCGGCGGCGAGTTTTTTGGCCGCGGGATATTTGCGGGGATCAATGCTATAAAGGCCGTTAACGTCGGTATAAATTTCGCAGGGACAGCCGAGGATGGCAGCCAGGGCTACGGCGCTGGTGTCGCTGCCGCCGCGGCCGAGGGTTACGATATCGCCTTCATCATTCATGCCTTGGAAACCGGCCACTACCACAATTTTTCCTTCATTCAAATGGCGTTTAATGCGGGTGGCATCAATGTGTTTAATCAATGCGCGTTGGTGGCGGCTGGTGGCTTTCAAGCCAATCTGCATGCCGGTGAGGCTAATGGCTTCTTCGCCCAGGTCCTGTATGGCCATGGCCATCAGGGGCACTGTTTTTCCTTCGCCCAAGGCTAATAAAGCGTCGAGTTCGCGGGGAAATATTTTATCGGACACCTGTTTGGATTCGTCAATCAGTCCGTTGGTAGTTTTGCCCATGGCGCTGGCGACGATTACAATGCTGTCACCCTGCCGTTTGCGTTCCACCAGGTGTGCAGCTATGGCTTTGATTTTTTCGATGGTGGCCACGCTGGAGCCGCCGTATTTTGTAACTACTAACATTTAAAAATATTTGAAAGGGGCAAAGATACAAAATTTCCTGTAAATTACACAGATGATAGAACGCGGATGAGGCAGATGA
>DBDM01000183.1:0-1005 GCA_002293585.1 Bacteroidales bacterium UBA932 | reverse complement strand
TTAGACGGATAAAGGCAATTTTTCTGTTTCTAAACTTATAAAGGGCTCCCATTGAGATAGGATTGGTAGATATAGTCCGGATTTTCGTAATACATACTACTGTTGTAATCGGCTATCTTATCGGTAATAGGAGAATTGTACGCAGCATGCAAGGCGTCCATCAACGGCAAGTGTTGTTGTTCGGATATGGTAGTTATTAATCGCTGGTAGATTCGCCCAATTTCCCAATGGGTAGGGATTTTGTATTTGGCTGTGGTGATGTTGTCGAAGCTGCCGGTAGTGAGACCGCTTTCTTCAATTAGCGTGTCGGTTACCCGGTCTATATTATCGCTATGATAAACGTCGGCGAGGCTTAAATAATGCTGCAATCTTTCTTTTCCGATAGCGGACACAACGGCACGATTTTGATTTTTTGTTTTCCGCGCAACGTATTCAATCAAGCTACATACAAAAAAAAGGTCATTGTATTCTTTTTTCTCTCTGCCTTGCATGTTAAAATCCTCCAACTTTAATAAAAGCCAGGCACTGTAATGCTTTTTCGGTACAAAAATTAATTTGGTGGGTGGGATGCTTGAATTTAGCCAGAACCCAAAATTGCTCCCTGTTGATGACTTCGTTGATATAGTCTGATATATAGTTGTATATTTGATCGTTAGCCATGGCTCCTATGACAATATCATAATTATGCTGCACACCGTTGCGGCACGCCACAATAAAGTCTAACCATTCTTCCGTCATTTCTTTAAATTCCAACACCTTTAAGTCTGTTCCGGGAAAGTATTCATATATGGAAACCACAGGTGTTTTGTAGCGTTTAGCCCATCGTTCCGCTTGTTCCGGGAGGCCGGTACAATAAAAACCCGGCCCGAAGTCTTTGGCATAATGGCCTTGAATGATTTCAGGTTGTTTTATTTCACAATATCCGCCGTGATAAATTAACATGATAAATTTATTCAGTGCAAATTTACAAAAAAAATCCCACAGATTGCACAGATTTACACAGAA
>DBDM01000034.1 GCA_002293585.1 Bacteroidales bacterium UBA932 | reverse complement strand
TTAGCCCGGTTAATCTGCGAACGTCCAGAAAATTCTGTAGTAGACGAATTTACCAGCGTTATTGATAGGCAAATTGCTAAGGTGGGCGCTGCGGCATTTGCTAAAAGTTGGCGTAAAGGCCCCGGCCGGATTATCTTGCTGTCCTGTCATTACGACATTATAGAGTGGCTGCAACCGGATTGGGTGTATGACACAGTGGAGGCGCGGTTCAGCCGTGACTGTCTTCGGCGCCCGCCTGTCCAACTCGACATTTACAAAGCAAATGGAACGCTGTGGCACTATTTTAAGGAGCATTACTATTTAGACTTGCCGCATCCACCGGCAGCCGAATACTTTATAGGCATGGTCGGTGATACGCCGGTGGCACACTTGGCCGTATGTCCTATGTTTACGGCCAATGGCTACAGGGCTACCCGGTTAGTAGTTATGCCCGAATGGCAAGGTATTGGAGTAGGCACGGCCTTTTTGGCCGCCGTCTGTCAATACCACTTAGAAGGGCACGGCCGGTGCAATCGGGAGTACCCCACTTTTTTTCACACTTCGCACCCACAGTTATGCGGAGCTCTCCGGAAGTCGAAAAAATGGGTACAAACGTCTGCGGCACTTTATGGTGGCAATAAGTCGCGCAGTCACAATTCAATACGGCGGTCTCACAAAAATAGCGAAAAATCAGGCAAAATAGTCGGTTCCGGCTATGGTGGCCACTTCCGTGCTGTACAAGGGTTCAAGGGTTTAAATACATTGGTAATGATAATTAGTATATTAGGTGATCCGGCCACCTCGGCCTACCAATTGGCCTACGAAGCGACCATTAATTCCGGCCACGTAATTAATACCGACTGTTACTTTGCCGCAGACTTGGCCATTGCCCCGCTACTTACCCGGCGACTGGGCGATAGGGATATATCATGGCCCCGGCACGGTGTTCTCATCTTTCATCCGTCACCACTTCCCCACGGCCGCGGGGCCAGCGCCATTAAAAAAGCGTACAAACGGCAGGAAATAGTCACAGCCGCCACCTGGTTTTGGGCTAACATTGGAAAGATGGACAGCGGCGATATATGTGAAATGGAAGTAGTAAGAATCGACTATACCCTGCGACCGCGGGAATTTTACGACCGGCACATATTACCCGCGATGGCCAGAACCTTAGAACGTGCTTTGTCGGCCATTTCGTCCGGGTATATCCGCCGTGTTCCTCAGGTTGAAGAATACGCC
This sequence comes from Bacteroidales bacterium UBA932, assembly GCA_002293585.1. Classification (GTDB taxonomy): domain Bacteria; phylum Bacteroidota; class Bacteroidia; order Bacteroidales; family UBA932; genus UBA932. The sequence continues at coordinate 3,693 of DBDM01000034.1, read as the reverse complement.
ACATTTGACTTTAAAGAGTGACTAATGGGTGTTTAAATGCAAAATACGCGGGCTGACATGACCCGCGTATTTTTTCGGACATTTTGTTTTAAAAATCCAGACAAAATGTTTTCGCGATTATAAGCGCAAGAGAAAAAATAAGGTATAGATTTTTGTTTATCGGCGATAATTTACGGAATATTTTGATATTATCCGGAAAATTTATATATTTGTTCTCACTTACGTGATATATCATAAGAATGGGGATAAAAATATTAAAAAATGTTATTATACTGTTGACGGTATTATGTGTGACTAATGCCTACGGACAACGGGTAGTAAGAGGAACTTCTTCAACAGTTAAAACAACTTTTAAACCATTGGTTCCTAAACCTGTGGCGCCACCAAAATTGGATATAACCGGCATACATTTTTCGGATAAAGATAATAATAACCTGATTAATGCCGACGAGTTGTGTCTTATCCGTTTTGTCATATCCAACAGTGGAGAGGGTAGCGCCTATCAGGTGAAACTGCAGGTGGAAGAAATGAACGGCATACAAGGCTTGGTGGTGGATAATGCAAAAACAATTCAAGAATTGAAGCCGGGCGATACGGATACGTTGACCTTCGGGTTGAATGCGGAGCATGGCATAGTGTCCGGACAGGCTTTATTGGCTATTTCGGCAAGTGAGGGAAACGGTTTTGACGCGGAAGTACAGAACCTGAAAATAGCGACACGGGAATTTGAAACTCCCCAACCGGTGGTTGCCGATGCCAAATTTTCAACTAAAAACGGTGGAAATAAAGTGTCGTTCGGCGAAGTGGTTACTTTACAGGTTCTGGTACAAAATCAGGGACAGGGCCTTGCCAATGATGTAAAATTGAATTTTGCGCTGCCTTCTGAAAATGTGTTTGCTGCCGGGGCGCAAGATATCATGGTGGGTGTTTTGGCGCCGGGCGAACAGAAAGTATACGAGTTCCCGTTTATGGTGAATAGCCGCTACGAATCCGATTCGGTGCGGATTACAACCCGTTTGTCGGAGAGTTACGGTATATATGGTGAAACGAAAGAACAAACGCTCTCGTTAAGCCGCCCTGTGTCGAAGGCGGCTACAATAGAGATCGTCGGCAATGATAAGGAAACCGTTATTACGGCAGCTTCACTTCATTCCGACGTGGATATTAATATTCCTGAAAACCAAGGTGCCCGGGTTAATGTATTCGCCCTTGTGATCGGCAATGAAAACTATGCCGAGAACCGTGGACAACAGAAAGAGTTAGACGTGCCGTTTGCCGGCAATGATGCGTTGGTGTTTGCAGAATACCTGAAAAAGACCTTGGGTGTTCCCGAAAATAATATCCGCTTGATTGTTAATGCCACAAAAGCGCAAATGGATGCGGAAATAAATTTGATTTGTAAACTGGCGGATACGTACGGTAAAGGGCCGGCTGAAATTATTTTTTATTATGCCGGGCACGGGCTTTGTGATGAAGACAAGCAGAGCTACCTGGTTCCTGTAGATATTACCGGAGCGCAGGTGAAGCGCGGCGTCAGGGTGGACAGGATGTACCGGAAATTCGGTGCGCTTACCGGTGTCAGGACTACCGTATTTATAGACGCCTGCTTCAGTGGTGGTGCGCGGGCGGGTACGCTGGTGGCGGCGCGGGGGATAAGAGTGGAGCCGGACAAAAATGCCGTTACAGGCAATATCGTAGTGTTTTCGGCGGCAAGTGGTAATCAGACGGCACATCCTTATACCGAAAAACAACATGGAATGTTTACTTATTATTTATTGAAAAATTTGCAACAAACGGGAGGCAATGTTTCTTGCGGTGAGTTGGCAGATTATTTGAAAACGGAAGTGACCCACAATGCTTTAAAAATAAATAACACCACCCAGGTACCCGAAACGCAGTGCGGTTATGAAGTAAAAGACACATGGGAAAAATGGACACTACGATGATTGTTATTAAAAAATATTTTTTGTTGATTGGCCTGTGTGTAGCGCCGCTTCTTTGTTTCGGACAGGTGAGGATTTCCAATGTCCGCTTTGTGCAGTCGGGCGAGCAGGTGTTTATTCATTATCATTTGGACCTGACGGGCGATCATACGTTGGAAAAGGTGAACGCCTACATGAGCCTTGACGGTGGTTTTAACTATGAACTGCTTACAAAGGTGTCGGGCGATGTAGGGTCGATTAGAACTTCCGGCGAGAAACTGATCGTATTTGATATATTCGAGCAATTCGGGAATGAGGAGATTGGCGGCAATATTCAATTTAAGGTGGAAGGAGTTACGGAGGAGATGGAAATGGTAAAAAGAACGGGAGAGAGAAAATTTCTTGGGCTAAGTGTAGATGAACCTCCTCCACTGATTTTTGTAGGAGCCTCACTTTCAGCTTCAGATGGTCAGAATCGGGGGATTCTTTTCGGAACTTGTCCGCAGCGATGGGGTGGGTATGTGAATTTGAAACTATTCAATCAGAATAATAAATTTGACGTAGTTCCTACTGCCGATTTTTCTTCTATGGATTTTACAGACAAGAGGTACTATCGCAAGGCGTTTACGGCAGGTGCAATATATCGCGTATTCTTTTTGTTCTACTTATATGGAGGCTTGGGCTATGGAGAATACGCTATGGATTACCGGATACCGGAGAAAACACAGTATTACCGTTCCTCATTCCAAAAAGGATTAGAAATGGAAGCAGGGGTGGTTGTTCCTATTCCTCTTTTCATGATAGGTGCTACAGCTTTTATCGGGTGTGATACTATTTTTACGGGCGGGTCAAAGCAATATCTTGGTTTTCAGGCCGGTGTAGGACTTAACATTGGGCTGTACTTATCTAGAGACGAATAATATAATGTATTTAATTCGATTTTTCATGAAAAAAATATTGTTATTATTGATATCGGTTAGCCTGTTTTCAGCCTGTTATCTTGAGTTATCACAGGAAGAAATTGATCAACTGCAAAGAGGAGGAAAGATCATTGAATTTGACTGGTATACGGTTGAATGGGATAATAATGAAGACNNTAATAAAGGTGAAACGGTATATATAGACGTGTTTTTAAAAAATGTTGGAACCAATACGGCGAAAGCGGTTGAAGCGACTTTTTCCACGAACAGTTCGTATGTTAGCGGTTTTTTACCCTCCGGACCCGTCAGCTACGGCGACATTTCACCGGAAGAACCTGCTTACGGAAGTTCCGATATAATTCCCGAAAAACCTACTTATATTTACACTTTGAAATTTACTGTTTCTAACACCACTCCCGTTGATACGAAAATTCCGATAACTATTAACATAACAGATGAAGATGGGAATACTTGGGTCTCCGGTTTTGATTTGCCGGTGGAAGCCATTAGTGCACAAATAGTCTATGCCGATTATGATGTGGTGGATGATGATAACGGGGATAAAATCGTCAACAAAGGTGAAACCGTGTATCTGCGGGTAAACCTGAAGAACAAGGGGACGAGCGTTGCAAAAAAAGTAAAAGCCGTGTTTTCTACCATNNGCCACCAGCGCTTATGTTTCGGAATTTGCTCCGGCTTCGTCCGTCAATTATGATGATATTCAGGCCGGAAGCGTCAACGATCATAGTTTTGGTAATTATTTATTGTCGCCTAATTATCAATATTATACGATTAAATTCAAGGTGTCCGGTGTTGTGTCTGCCGGTACGTCCATACCGGTAAATATTGAC
>DBDM01000165.1:2805-5870 GCA_002293585.1 Bacteroidales bacterium UBA932 | reverse complement strand
AATGTTGCAGGTAATGTTGCAGGTTCTTCGCTTAAATCTAAAAAAACACTTAAATTTAAAAAACGGCTTCCCAAACAAGATTTAGAACAATTGATTTTGTCGGTGGTGAGTAAAGAGGAACTCACACTTGATGAGATAGCAAAAAAAGTAGGCAGGACTAAAGAATATTTGAGAAACTATATAATTCCAAAATTGATAGCATTGGGTAAACTTAAAAGAGTATTCCCTGACAATTATCCGAATCAACGGTATATTGCCGGCGAAGATTAGCATTCGGTTAAAATAGCGCAACCGGCACCTTAGCATATATACTTTTCCTGGCCAACAGCTGGCACCCGGCCGTACGGGCGGCCAAATGAAGGATATAGGCCAGCCAGATGGTGTGTACGCCCAGGGTGCTGTGGAACAAAAAGTAGCCCGCTAAGAAACAGATCACAGACAATATCATGATATTGCGCATGGGCACCGAAGCGGTGGCGCCGATATAAATGCCGTCCCACATGAAAGCGCTGCAACTGACCAATGGCATGGCCACAACCCACCAGAAATAATCACGCGTGTCGGCCATGACCACCGGATCGGAGGTAATAAGACCTATGAACCCGTCGAATCCGCCGGCGTAGACAATGGTGGAGGCCACCCCAATACAGATAGTCCACACAAAAAGTAATTTAATGGCAACGCTTAGCCGGACACGGTCTTTGGCACCGATGTAACGACCNNGTCAGCGCTTCGCCCGCATAAGCAAACCCGTCGATGAAATAAGAGTAAAGCAGCATCATTTTCATCAGGATAGTATTGGCCGCCAGCATATTTTCGCCGTATTTTGAAGAGAAAATAATAATGCCGTTATAGACCACCTGCATACCCAAAGAGCGGATAATAATATCGCCGCTGACCATGAAAAAGTTTTTCATCCGCCGCAACCGGATGTTCGACCAGCGGATATATTTTCGCAGTTTTCCATAGCGCACGACCAGAATAACCAGTCCGGTGATTAAGCCTACATATTGTGCNNAAGAAGCAATCAAATCACAACTGCGCCGCCACGGTGCCCAGCGCAATGCCTTTAATGCCCATGCCCAGCGGAATGGCCAGCACAATGCTGCATGCAATATGAAAACCGTTCACCACAATATCAATAATCATCGGGCTGATGGAGTTTTGCATGCCGATGAACCATCCGCGGATAACGAACAACACCATTACCGCCGGCGCCGCCCACACGCGGATAAGAAAATATTGACGGGCAAAATCGGCCGCTTCGGGCGATGCATCCACGTTTTTAAAGATGTAGTGAATGAGGGGAAACTGCAACAGGAGAATGAGCAATGCCGACACCAACGCCGCGGCCGTTGCTTCCATGAACACTTTAACGGCTTCCTGCAGGTTGCGGCGACCGTAGGCCTGCGCTGCGAACCCGCTGGTGCCGAGGCGCAGGAACCCGAAATTCCAGTACAGCAGGTCGAACAGCATGCTGCCGATGGCAATGCCGCTGATCATTACCGCATCGCCAATGTGCCCACTGATGGCTAAATCAACAAGTCCCACTAAGGGAATGGTGAGGTTGGCGAGAATGCTGGGCAGCGCCAGTTTCAGTATTTTTTTGTTGATATCTCTATACACCTTTTATCTTTCTTTCACGTTTCTTTTCCGCTACCCGTTTCTTATTGTCCAGCCGCTTTTCCACCGATGCTTGACTGGGCTTGGTTTTCTTACGGGGCTTCACGGGTTTCAGCGCTTTTTCCATTAAAGCAATGGCTTTTTCAACAGCCAATTCTTTATTCTTTAACTGCGACCGTTCCTCTTCGCACACCACACTGAACCGGCCGTCGGCATTGAGCCGTGCGGCTAATTTTTGCAGCAGTAGGGCTTTTTGCTCGTCATCAAATAGAGCGGAAGACGAAATATCGAACAATAATTCCACCTTCGTTTCCACTTTATTGACGTTTTGTCCGCCCTTACCGCTGCTCCGCGAGGTGCGGAACCGGCATTCCTGCTCAAAAATTATGGGGTCAAACATAGTGTGCACATTAGCATACCAACGCCTTCCCCGTCATTTCCTCCGGTTGCGCAATGCCCATTAGCCGGAGCACCGTGGGCGCAATATCTGCCAGTATACCGTCATGCACCTGTTTCACATCTTTATCCACTATGATGAAAGGCACCGGGTTCAGCGAATGGGCGGTGTTCGGCGACCCGTCGGCGTTTTCGGCATGGTCGGCATTGCCGTGGTCGGCTGTGATCAGCACCGTGTAACCATTGTCCTGTGCGGTTTTCACCACTTCATCCACGCAGGCGTCAACAGTTTTCACGGCCTTGGCAATCGCCTCGTATATGCCCGTGTGGCCTACCATATCGCCGTTGGCAAAGTTCAATGCAATAAAATCATACTTCTGTGTTTTCAGTGCGGCATTCAGCGCATCTTTCACTTCAACGGCGCTCATCTCCGGCTGTAAATCGTAGGTGGCCACCTTCGGCGAGGCAATCAGGGTGCGGTCTTCATTCGGAAATTTTTCTTCGCGCCCGCCCGAGAAAAAGAAAGTTACATGAGCGTACTTTTCGGTTTCGGCAATGCGCAGTTGGCTCAGGCAGTGCTTGGATATCACTTCGCCCAGCGTGTTGTGCACATTCTCCTTGTCGAAAAGGATATGCGTGCCCTTGAACTTATCGTCATACGGCGTGATGGTACAATAATACAAAGGAATATTTTTCATTGCCATGATAGCCGTTTGGGCTTCGGGCGAGGCGGTGCTCCCGGCGGCCTTAGCTTCGTCCTGCGCTTTTTGCAGCAGTTCGGGCTGGGTGAGCACAATCGTCAACTCCTTTGCGCGGTCGTTGCGGAAATTGAAGAAGATCACCGCGTCGCCCGGCTGTATAGTCGCCACGGGCCGGCCGTTTTCGGTGCAAACAAGGGGTTTAACAAACTCATCGGTCACGCCGGCGTCATACGATTGTTGCATGCCCTCGGCAGCGTTGGTAATGGCCGTGCCTTTGCCTTCCAGCAGCAGGTCGTAGGCTGTTTTCACCCGTTCCCAGCGTTTGTCGCGGTCCATGGCGTAGTA
>DBDM01000165.1:0-2675 GCA_002293585.1 Bacteroidales bacterium UBA932 | reverse complement strand
AGCGAGCTGTGCACCCCCCCGTTGCTCACCAAGCCCAACAGGTGCAATTGTTTATTGTTCTCCTTTACATATTGGTATACTTTCTTTACCTCTTCATTTTGCAGAATAGAATTATCACGGCAGGCGCGGTTGATTTTTACCAGATCCTGGTACACCACACGTCCGGCGCCAATGTTGAGGTGTCCCACCTCCGAATTGCCCATTTGTCCGTCGGGCAAACCCACCGATTCTCCGCAGGCCAGCAATTGGGCGTGAGGATATGCTTTCATGAGCTGCTCCATGTGGGGTGCGCCGGTAGTGTATATAGCGTTGGAATGGTCGTGTTTGCCGATGCCCCAACCGTCTAAAATCATCAATAAAACCTTTTTATTCATATATTTTGGTGTTTTTTATTTAGATTTGAGTTATTTATGCTATCTTTGCCACTACAAAGATAAGCATTTTATGGCGAAGAAAAAAAAAGCCTATACTCCGGCTGATAAACTGGAAAGCGCACTGTACCAATGGTTTACGACTCACCCGCAACACCCCATAGCTACTAAGCAATTGGCTCAATATGTGAAACTTAACCCGGAAGATACAGAGGAGTTTGGCCGTGCATTGGAAAATTTGATAAACAGTGACGTTATTATACGTGAACAGCCTAAGCGCTATAGATTAGCGCCGGCACAGTATAACCATCCGACGGGCGAGGGGACGATCATGATGTCGCGCAGCGGCTTTGCCTTCGTATCGGTAAAAGAGTACCCCGAAGATATTTATATTTCGGTGAATAAGCTGCACGGCGCCCTGCATGGCGACAAAGTAAAGATCAGCTTAACACCCGGCAAGGGCAAAAAACGCTCGGTAGAAGGCGAAGTAATTACTATTTTGGAACGCTCCGTCCGGCCTTATATCGGCATTGTACAAATTAACGGAAAGCAAATTTATGTAGTTACCGATAGCCGTTATATGCCCTACGATATACGGGTGATGCCCGAAGACTTGAATGAGGCGAAAAACGGTGAAAAAGTAGCAGTGTATGTTTACGGATTTGTGGAATCCAAACGCGAACCTTTGGGAAAAATTACGCAGGTGCTCGGCATTCCCGGTGATAACAATACGGAGATGCACGCTATTTTGGCGGAATATGGCTTGCCTTATGGATTTACACGGGAAATAGAAGACGAAGCCGCCAAAATTCCCGGCGAAATTACAGCGAAAGATGTGGCCGAACGCCGCGATTTCCGCGGAATACCCACCTTTACCATCGACCCGGCCGACGCCAAAGACTTTGATGATGCACTGTCCATCCGCCGCCTGGGAAACGGCCACTGGGAAGTGGGCGTGCACATTGCCGATGTTACGCACTACGTGCAGCTCGATTCGCTGGTCGAAAAAGAAGCGGTGGAACGTGCCACCTCCGTTTATCTGGTCGACCGCACCGTGCCGATGTTGCCCGAACGTTTATCGAACGAACTCTGCTCATTGCGTCCCAATGAAGATAAATTATGCTTTTCGGCGGTTTTCGAATTGAATAATAGCGCCAAAATTATTGACCGGTGGGTAGGCCGCACGGTGATCCGTTCCATTCACCGCTTCGATTATGACAATGCACAGGACGTAATTGACACGAAAAAAGGGCCTTATTCCGAAGAATTACTGACCCTGTATAAACTATCGCAAAAATTGCGCGAAAAACGCTTTAAAAACGGCGCCTTGGCTTTCGATATGCCGGAACCTAAAGTAAAAGTAGATGAAAAAGGAAAACCTTTGGGTGTCTACTTCAAGGAAATGAAAGACTCCAACTTCCTGGTAGAGGAATTTATGCTGCTCGCCAACTGCGGCGTGGCCGAAATGATAGCTACCGCACCGGAACCCAAGACCTTTGTCTACCGTGTGCACGATGAACCCACCGGCGACCGTTTAGCCGTGTTCCGTGATTTCATCAAACATTTCGGCTACAAATTAGGCGCTACAAAAACCAAGCGCGACATTGCGAAAGAGATCAACCGCATTTTGTCGGCGGCGGAAGACAAGCCTGAATTTCACACGCTGGAAATTATGGCCCTGCGCACAATGGCGCGCGCCGCATATTCCATCGACAACATTGGCCACTACGGCTTGGCCTTCGATTATTACACCCATTTCACTTCACCCATTCGCCGTTACCCCGACATGATGGTGCACCGCCTGTTGGCCATGTATATGGCCGGCGCTCCTTCGCAGGATAAAGCCGTTTACCGGGAACTGTGTAAACACTCGTCGCAACGCGAACAATTAGCTTCTGATGCCGAACGCGCCAGCATCAAATATAAGATGGTGGAATTTATGCAAGGCAAGGAAGGCAGCGAATTTGACGGCACTATTTCCGGTGTGACCGAAAATGGCATTTACGTTGAGATCAGGGAATCCGGCATTGAAGGCTACATTCCCCAACGCGAAATGAAAGGCGATGTATTTATATATACGCCGGAAAAATTTGCCTATGTAGGCCGCCGCACGAGAAAAACACTCACCTTTGGTAATTCTATACGTATCAGACTGCAACGCGCCCGCCTCGACCAAAAATTGCTGGATTTTGCAATGGTGGAGAAGTAGAACTACTTCCGTGCCGAATCCTCCCGCATATTTTTTGCAAATATTTGTAATTTTTTTGTAAAGAAATTGTAAAATTAAAAAAAATATCTACCTTT
>DBDM01000086.1 GCA_002293585.1 Bacteroidales bacterium UBA932 | reverse complement strand
GGATAGCCTTCGGCATATTTATTGGTCATTACAGACCCCATGGCTTCCATCACCTGGGGGCTGACAAAATTTTCAGAAGCAATTAATTCTATGCCGTGCTGTTGACGGTCGTGTTCTTTCTGGATAAGGTCGAAAATTTGAGAATCGCGTTTCATNNATTAAATCAAAGATTTGTGTATCGCGTTTCATTTTAAATTAAAGATTATTTTACAAATGTAGTTATTTATTTTGAGATAACAAATTCATGATGTATCTTTGTTGTTTAGTAGAAAAATCTGTGAAATTTGTGGGAAATTTTTATCCGTGAAAATCCGTTATATCTGCGTCACCTGCGTTCTATTATTGTTGACATATTATGAAAAAGGTTTATTTTTTACTGCTTGTATTTATTGTATTATTCCCCCTTAGGGGGTTAGGGGGCAACTCTGCGGACGACAGCCTGAAGCACAAGATTGCCCAAATGCTGCTGGTGGGTTTTCGCGGCATGGAATTAAATTCCGACATGCCCATTTATGATGATATTAAAAATCTGGGAATTGGCGGCGTTATTTTGTTCGACTACGATAACCCGACAAAAAAGCGGCAGCGCAATATCGCTTCCCCTGCGCAATTGAAAAAATTAGTCGAGGATTTAAAAGCCGCTGCGCCGGAGAATTGTCCGTCCCTTATAGTTTCCATTGACCAGGAGGGCGGCAGGGTGAATCGCCTGAAACCCGCCTACGGTTTCCCTAAAACATTAACGATAACCGCCCGCTATCAGGGGCGCATCAACAAACCCGACACTACGGCCAACTATGCGGCAGCCACGGCAAAACTCTTGCACGAGTTAGGGTTTAACCTCAATTTTGCCCCCGATACGGACCTTGATGTGAACCGCGCGTGTCCTATTATTGGTAAATATGAACGTAGTTTTTCCGCCGATCCTGTTGTGGTGGCGGCCAATGCCCGTATATGGCTCGAAGAACAGAAAAAATATAATGTGACCGGTTGCATAAAACACTTTCCGGGTCACGGCAGTTCTACCGGCGACACGCACATTGGCCTGGCGGATATTACACACACGTGGAGCGAGAAAGAATTGGAACCGTTTAAAACACTTATTGCGGAAGGTGCGGTAGAAGCGGTGATGACTGCGCACGTGTTTAACGCCAAGCTCGACAAGCAGTATCCCGCCACGATGTCGAAAAAAATTATCACCGGGATCTTGCGGGAACAATTAGGCTTTAACGGAGTGGTAGTCACCGACGACTTGGCGATGGACGCCATGGTGAAGTATTATACCTTTGATGAAATACTGTTGAAAGCCATAGAGGCCGGTGCTGACATGCTGTGCCTTTCCAATAATGGCCGCGAAAATTATGATCCACACATTGCCCGTAAAGCGCTTGATAGTATTTATAAGGCGGTGAAGGCCGGAAAAATTACCCCCGCGCGCATTGATGAGTCCTACCAACGAATTATACGGCTCAAATCCAAGATGCAATAGAACGCGGATGACGCGGATTTAATGAATTTTCGCAGATAAAATCAGTGAGCATCCGCCTAATCTGCGTCATCCGCGTTCCATATAGAAATTTCTCAAAGGTCTCAACATCTCATGGTCTCAACATCTCAAAGTCTCACGGTCTTATCTACTGCCTACTGGCCTCCCGTGCAATATTTTGCGCATATTGCCGCAGCAGATAGCGTATTGTTGGAGCAACATGAAAATTATCAGAAGCAAAGTTACCGTAACCGTTGCATGATTTATGCGGCCAATGGCCCAACGCCGCTGATCATTCCTGTAGTCAAACTGCCGGGTGGGAAAATGCCTGTCCGCGATGTGCGTATTGATTATGCCATGCCCTGGCAACGTGTGCACTGGAAAGCCATTGTGTCGGCCTACCGTTCTTCGGCTTTCTTTGTGTATTATGAGGATGATTTTCGTCTTTTTTATGAAAAAGAAGAGCGTTTCTTGTTCGATTTTAATGAAAAGATACTGCGTCTGGCGTTGGAATTAACAGGGTTGAACCCTGTGATCAACTATACGGATAATTATATGCCGCCTGAGCCGGGAGACCTTCGTGAATTGATCTGTCCGAAAATAGCACCGGCGGCCGATAAAAGATTCAGGCCGCAAAACTATTACCAGGTATTTTCAACTGATAAAGGCTTTGCGGCCAATCTTAGCGTGCTCGACTTGTTGTGCAATGAAGGTAACAACAGTTTAGCCGTATTGCAGTCGTCGTTGGTTTAGAACCTGTACGACAAACTGATATTGATTATACTTTCGTTCATGGTGGTATTTATCGGAGCAGCGTTTTGATACAAATAAAGGTCGGATTTGTTACTTGTATAAGAGTAAGTGGCATCTATAGACGCTTCACCGAAGCGATAGCCTAAACCGCCGGCGATATTGAACGAACCTTTATCGTTAGCGTCGATAGCCGTTAAGTAGCCGCCACCGGCGCGTGCCGACAATCCTCTCCAGATAAGGATTTCAGTACCGAAACGGATATTTGATACAAAAGAAGACTGTTTGACATCTTCATTGATGGGATCTAAGCTGGTGCCGCCGGAATTTGACAATCTAGTCATCGTATAGGGTGCACCTTCGTAGTCGAGCGAGAGTAACACGCGTCCCATGATATCGTATGATGCACTGAGTACAAATTCTATCGGGGTTAGCAGGTTATAGTCTACCTTATACTTATCGGTTGTTACGGCACTCTGATTGACATAAGTAACCCTGATCTCTTCCTCACGGGTCAGTGAATAATAAACCGGAGAATGAACGGACAGTCCGAAATTTAAACCGGGCTGAGGGGTCAGGGTAATACCGATTTTACCTCCCAGACCCAATCCTTTCGTTTCCGATTGTTGATGGTAGTTGTAATAGCTGCCGGTAGGATTGTCGGTGTCCTCTTCATACATCTTTAAAATATTCGACATCCTGGCTTCGCGCAACACTACGCTGACACCGATATTCAGCATCTCCGTCAGATTCATACCGAACGACAAGGCATATTCACCGACGTTGCCGACTATATCCAAATTATTGGTTTGTCCTATGTTTGTAGCAATAGGTGAATAAACGTCACCGTTTTTATTGAACATTGGAATGCGGGCAATAAGTTCTGAGTTGAAATGCGAAGTAGGATCGTTGGTTACATTATTCGCCAACTCCTGCCACAATGATTGGCCTACAGGCAAAGAACCTCCGGAGAGATTGTTAGAGCTGAAATTATTCTTCCGGTTGTAGGTAAATGCCAAATTGTAGCGTAGTCCGCTCTGCCGGGGTTGAATACTGTAAACTATGCCTGCACTACCCAACACGAAACCGAAACGGGAATTGGTGCGGACGTGGTTCAGGTAGTTTGATGTAATGTGTCTGTTGTAATACAACGGCGTGAATGAAACTTCACTGGTTTGGTAAGTTCCTAAAATAGCCGGGTTGACGGCTATAGCGCCTATTTCGGAGAATAAAGCGCCGGATGCCCCGCCCATAGCTGTTTGCCGGGCTGATAAAAGAGATTCACTTGTTGAGAGCGATAAAGCTTCCTGGACTGTTTGCGCTGGAAGCATATTTACTACTAATAACAAAGAACAGAT
>DBDM01000111.1:1486-4370 GCA_002293585.1 Bacteroidales bacterium UBA932 | reverse complement strand
AGCGCAACGTTTCAAAGACCGGCTTGACATGCTGAAGCGCTACCGCTCGAAGTCGGTGATTGTGAACCCGGCCATCAGCGATGTGGATATTTTTTCCGTGATTCCCGACGGCAACGAGGCCTTTTGTAACTTCCTGCGGGTGGTGCAAGGCGCTGTAGTACAATCGCATACCGTTGAATTGCGGCTGGGAATAGAGGAGGAAAAAGAAGCGCTGTTGAGTTATTTCATTGCCGAAATGCACGAACGGCTCGGCGGCTTGTCGAAGGAGCTGATTGTGCCTTTTGCACCCGACCAGGAATTGCCGGGTATCACGTATACCGTGCCGCAGCGGGGCGACAAGGCCAAACTGCTGGAACTCAGCGAGCGCAACTGCAGACTTTATAAGTTAGAGCGGCTCCGGCAATTGGAAAAAACCCATCCCGAACGGCACGCCGAGCGCATATTGAGCGCGGTGAAAAAAGACCTCCACTTGCAGCAACTGCCGGTGCACATAGAGTGTTTCGACAACTCCAATTTGCAGGGAACCAACGCTGTGAGCGCCTGCGTGGTGTTTCGCGACGCCAAGCCCGCGAAGAAAGATTACCGTCATTTCAACGTGAAAACGGTGACGGGCGCCGACGATTACGCCACGATGACGGAGGTGGTGAGCCGCCGCTACAGTCGCCTGCTCGGCGAAGGCGCTCCCCTGCCCCAGCTGGTGGTGATTGACGGCGGGAAAGGACAGCTGAACGCCGCCCTGAAAGTGTTTCAATCACTGGGTATTGAGGGCGAAATAGCCCTGGTGGGATTGGCCGAGCGACTGGAGGAAATTTACTTCCCCGGCGACCCGGTGCCGCTTTTTCTCGATAAAAATTCCGAGACCCTGCGCCTGCTCATGCAGCTGCGCGACGAGGCGCACCGCTTCGGGATTACTCATCACCGGAACAAGCGCTCGGCCGCCCTCATCGGCACCGAACTTACTAATATTGAAGGCGTAGGCCACAAGACCGCCGATAAATTGCTGTCGACCTTCCGCAGCATATCCCGTATTAAGTCCGCCACCATAGAAGAATTGGAGGCCGCGGTGGGCAAAAAAGCGGCGGCGGCGGTGGGGAAGTATTTTAAATCCGAAGAAAAATGATTAACTTAGCACTTTGAACTTCTAATTCATAAGCAATGGGAAAAATAGATAGCCTCCGCAAAGACAGTTTTTTGCCTGATTATAAACCATTCTTACAAGATATTTTAACGAAAATTCATCGCACAAGGCACGAAATGCTAATGTCGGTAAGCAAGCAAACATTATTACTTTATTGGAGTATCGGTAGAGCGGTGAGTGCAAAAATGCAATCGGCAGGTTGGGGCAAATCTGCTGTGGAGCAATTGGCTAAAGATTTGCAAACCGAAATTCCCGGCGTTCGGGGGTTTTCTGCACGTAATATTTGGCGAATGAAAATGTTTGCCGAGTATTATGCAACACTTGGTTTTTATGAAGATGAAAATGCAATAATTGATATTATTCCAAATTCTGCCACCGTGGTGGCAGAATTACAAAATGTTGTATATGATTTGGTTATGAGTATTGGATGGGTGCAAAATTATACTATTCTCGAAAAATGCAAAGACCTGAAACAAGTCATTTTTTATTTGAAGCAAACCAAAGAAAGAGGGTGGTCAAAACTTGATTTACTTGAAAAAATTGAACAAAATTTTTTTGAAAACCACGCTTTGACACAGAATAATTTTGAAACAACTGTTCCGGAAACGCTGAAAGCTCAGGTGGCTTGGGAATTTCTTGATGATTACAACATCGAATTGCTGAATCCCGATCAACCCATTTCCGAGAAAACTTTGGAAAACGCAATTGTGGAAAACATGGTGAAATTCCTGCACGAAATGGGCGGTAATTTCGCATTCGTAGGCCGACAATTCCGCCTCATACTTGATGAGAAAGAATATTTTATTGACCTGCTGTTTTTCAATCTCACGCTGAACTGTTACGTAGTATTTGAATTGAAAGCGCGCGAATTTTCACCTCAGGACATCGGGCAAACACAAATGTATATGCAGTTGATAAACAAGCAAGTGAAACAGCCACACCATAATAACACAATTGGCATCATCCTTTGTCGCGGGAAAAACCGTTTAGAAGTTGAATATATGCTCGAATTAGCCAAAGATCCGATGGGAGTAGCAACCTATAATCGCTATAGTCAACTACCCGAGGAATACGCCAAGTACTTGCCGTCGGAAGAAGAATTAGATAGCCGACTATCGGAACTAACACTTGTTTAATTTAAAAAATTACCATGATATACACCTTAATGCCGGTTATTTTTCTGTTGGGGATTATTTGCATTGCCCTTGAAGAAAAAATCAAGGTCAATAAGGCTGCTATAGCTTTGCTGATGAGTATATTGCTATGGGGGCTACTGCCCCATTCCCGGGCGCTGCCGGAAACCATGTCGCAACACCTGGGCGACGTGTCGGAAACCCTGTTTTTTGTCATGGCGTCCATGGTCATTATTGATTTGGTGGATGTGCACGGNNCGCAACAAAAGATTTTTCTTGTGGATTATTGCTTTCCTCACGTTTTTCCTTTCGGCGCTGCTCGGCAACTTAGCCACGGTGATTATCATTATTTCACTGCTGCGGAAGATTATCCCCGAAGCTGCCGACCGGATGATTTACGCNNTGTATGGTGATTATTGCCGCCAACGCCGGCGGTTCGTGGTCGCCCATAGGTGATGTGACCACCCTGCTGTTGTGGACGGGGAAGAACATTTCGGCCGGACATCAGGTAGTGCACGTCTTTCCCGCCAGTCTGGTGATGATGCTTATTCCGCTTATAGTCACCACCTTCATGTTTAAGAAAAACACCTTTATTGCCCCCACCTGTCCCGAT
>DBDM01000111.1:0-1445 GCA_002293585.1 Bacteroidales bacterium UBA932 | reverse complement strand
TGCAAACCCGGTTAGGCATACCGCCCTTTATGACCGCCCTGGCCGGTGTGGTGGCGCTATGGGTCTACACGGATATTCTTTATAGCGGGAAACATAACGCCACGATACAAAAGCTCCGTGTAGACAGCACCTTTTCGCGTATCGACATGTCCACCATCCTCTTTTTCCTCGGGATATTGATGTCGGTGGCTGCCTTGCGCACAGGCGGGCAATTGGCTGATATGTCGAAATTTCTCGACACACATGTAGGGCAACCGGAACTCATCAGTTTTATCCTTGGGCTTTGCTCTTCGTTCCTCGATAACGTGGCTTTAGTGGCCGGTACCATCGGCATGTATCCCCTTGCCGGCAGTGGGGCGTTTATGAGTAACGGAGTTTTTTGGACTTTCCTGGCTTACTGTGCAGTAACCGGCGGCAGTATCTTAATTATCGGCTCGGCGGCCGGGGTTACGGTGATGGGTATGGAGAAGATCCGTTTTGGGTATTATTTGAAGCGTTTTTCCCTTTTAGCCCTGCTGGGCTATATCGGCGGCGCTGCGGTGTTTTTATGCTTAAATCATTGAAAATGAATTAATACAACTTTTGAGTTACAAAATATTAGTTAATTGTTATATTCAATATATTCTTCTGATAATCAATATTTATGATGAAAATTATCACTTATAACGTGAATGGTATCAGGGCAGCCCTTAATAAGGGTTTTGACGAGTGGCTTGCCGGAGAAAATCCCGATATTATCTGCCTGCAGGAGATCAAGGCGCAGGCCGATCAGATTCCCCTGGAACGATTTTTCGCACTGGGGTACCACTGCTACCTCCACCCTGCGCAGAAAAAAGGCTACAGCGGCACGGCCATCTTCTCCAAGATTGAACCCGATAAAGTGTATAACGGCATGGGTATCACCGATTACGACAACGAGGGGCGGCTCATCCGCGCCGATTTCGGCACTAAAACGCTGATCTGTTCCTATTTCCCCTCCGGCACCTCCGGCGATGTCCGGCAGGCTTTCAAAATGAAATACCTTGAAGATTTTACCCGCTATATCCGGAATTTACGGAAAGAGCGGCCGGAGCTGATCATCTGCGGCGATTTCAATATCTGCCATAAGCCTATAGACATCAACCATCCCGAAAAACATGAAACCATGTCGGGCTTCCTGCCCGAAGAACGCGCGTGGTTCGATGAGTTCATAGCGCTCGGGTTTGTAGATACTTTCCGTGAGTTTTGCAAGGACGGCGAGCGCTACAGTTGGTGGAGCTACCGGTCGGCCGCCCGCCCGCGGAACCTCGGCTGGCGCATCGACTATTTTTTAGTTACTGATAATCTGCGACCTACGTTGAAAGGCGCCGATATCCTCGACCAGGTCGTTCACTCCGACCACTGTCCGGTGGTGGTAGAGCTTGAGACCGTGAGATCTTGAGAAGGGTGGAAAGGTGAAGGGTGAA
>DBDM01000083.1:5735-6229 GCA_002293585.1 Bacteroidales bacterium UBA932 | reverse complement strand
CGGCGGCGTAGATCTGGTGCGGTTGCACCTCTTGCAGCAGTTTCACGACAATATCAATATCTTCCTGGCCTATGGGTTTCTTTTTTACGGCGCCTGTTTCATAAAAAGGCAATTCAAGAAAATGAATGCGATGTTCGGGGATGCCTAAGTAACGGCAGGCAGCCCTGGCCTCGCCGCGCCGTATGGCACCCTTACAGGCTCCTATGGTGGGCAGGTCCGGTTGTCCCGGCTTTTTGGTTTTCAGGAATTGTTCCGTAGTATGCAAGGCTTCTTCGGCCTTGTGCCGGTCTAATCCGTAGAGGCCGGCGGCGTCGCGAACGAAGTCGAGGAACCGTACCACCTCATCATNNATAGGCCACGTGGACTTCATGCCCATGTTCGGAGAGGCGTGCGAGGGTACCGCCCATAGAGATCACGTCATCGTCGGGGTGGGGACTGAACACGATGCAACGCTTGGGGAAAGGTTGCGCGCGCTCGGGGCGTGTGCTGTCGTC
>DBDM01000083.1:716-5657 GCA_002293585.1 Bacteroidales bacterium UBA932 | reverse complement strand
GTAGTCGCGTTCGGTCAGCTTGAGTATGGGCTTGTTTAATTTCTCACATAACAGGAACACGGCGCGGCGTAGTAACCTGTCGCTCCATTGCACCTCCCCGGTGAGCCAGGGCATTTTTATCCGGGTCAATTCGGTGGCGGCTGCCGCGTCGAAAATAAACGAAGCGTTGGGATGATTTTGCAAGCAGGATGCGGGAAGCATTTCCGTTGCCGGACTTTCCACAATGTTTTTTACTATCCGCGCCTTGCCTTCGCCCCAGGCCATCAGAATAATTCTGGAGGCTTGCATGATAGTCTGTAGCCCCATGGTGATGCAATAGCCGGGCACATTCTCTTCGCCGAAAAAATTACTGGCGGCGCCCATGCGCGTGGCGTAGTCGAGCGTGATGAGGCGCGTAGTGGAATTGAGCATGGAGCCGGGTTCATTGGCGCCGATCTGTCCGCGACCGTCGAGCCCCAGCAACTGTAGATCGATACCGCCTGCCTCTTTGATCTTACGCTCGTAGTCGGCGCAAAAAGCGGCAATTTCTTTTTTCTCCAAATTGCCGGGAATAAGATGTATATTTTGAGGGTCGATATCTACTTCATTAAACAAATATTCGTACAAATAACGATGATGACTTTGCAGCGCAGCCGTTTCTAACGGATAGTATTCGTCTATATTAAAGGCGATTACATTCTTGAAGCTCAGTTTTTTCTCCTGATACATTTTTACTAAGCACTCGTAAACGCCCACGCCGGTAGAGCCGGCTATAAGCCCCAGTACACATTTTTCGCCTTTGGCCGTCTTTTCATTGATCAGGTGGGCTATTTCTTTGGCCACTAACTCCGAAGCAATGTCCGAATTACTGAAAATGGAAACAGGTACCCTTTCGTATTTATTGTTAAAAGTTCTCATTTTTATATATTTTCCACAAATGTATGGAAAAAAATTGCATTACAGTAAAAAAAATACTAACTTTACTTAATTATTAAAATTTAAATAACAATCGGTATGAATAAACCTTATGTTATAGGCATTGATATAGGAGGCACCAATTCTGTGGTTGCCGTAGTGGATGCACGTGGAAATATTTTAGGGAGCGATAAGATTAAAACCAAAGATTATACGGAAGCGAAAGCTTATACCGATGCGCTTTGTAAATGTGTAGTCGGTTTAATAAAATCAACCGGTGTGGAAGGCCGGGTGAACGGTGTAGGTGTTGGCGCACCCAATGCGAATTTCCATACGGGTTCCATTGAAAATGCAGTGAACATTCCCTGGGCAATGGGGCAAAAAGTGCCCTTGGCCGCCATCATTAAAAAAGAGACAGGGCTGTCGTGCCTCTTAACCAACGACGCCAATGCTGCGGCGTTGGGAGAGATGATGTACGGTGCGGCGCGCGGAATCAAGGATTTTATCATGATCACTTTGGGAACAGGTGTTGGCAGCGGGATCGTGAGTAACGGTCAATTAGTGTGCGGGCACGACGGTATGGCCGGTGAGTTAGGGCATGTGATCGTGGAGAAGAACGGCCGTCTCTGCGGATGCGGTCGCAAAGGCTGCCTGGAAACCTACACTTCGGCTACCGGCGTGATGCGCACGGCAACGGAGATACTGGCAACGGATGAACGCCCGAGTTTATTGCGTGAAATTACCGGCAGGCCGTTGACATCAAAAGATGTGTTTGAAGCGGCACAAAAAGGCGACACCCTGGCCATTGAAATATTTAATTTTACCGGGCGTGTACTGGGCGAAGCGTTGGCTAATTTTGTAGCTTTCTCCAGTCCCGAAAAAATTATTTTATTCGGCGGACTGTCCGGTGCAGGCGATTTCCTGTTGAAGCCCATACGGGCTGCTATGGATGAAAATATGCTCTTCGTCTATAAAGGTAAAACAGAACTGTGCCTGTCGGAGTTGAAAGAAGCCGATTCGGCCTTGTTAGGCGCCAGCGCTTTGGGTTGGGAAGTGAAATAATTACGACTGCTCTACCGGAATACCTAATGTTTTATACGTTTCGTGGATGGCGCGTTCGTCATCGGAGATCAACAGCAGGATATCACCCGGCTTGAGTTCCGTGTGCCCTTTGGGGATAAAATAATTATCGTTCCGCTTGGTCATTACCACTAATGTTTTGTCGGGAATGGACAGATCCATAAGCCGGTGGCCGTTCTTGAGCATTTCTTCCGTAACGGTGACTTCCAAGGTAGAAGACTTGATATCGTCAGCAAATTCAATATCAAATTCCGACGCGCGTTTACGCAATAGTTTGGTCTTAACCAGATCGAGCCATTTAGCTACCTGCGATAGCGTAGTGCCCTGAATAAGCAGGGAAAGAATAGTACAGAAGAAAACAATATTAAATATGATGCGGGCATGTTCAATGCCTGCAATGAGCGGATAGAGGGCGAACACAATAGGCACTGCGCCGCGCAGTCCCACCCACGAAATAAAAATACGGTCTTTAATCGACATTTTTTTGAAAGGGATCAGGCATAAAAATGTTGCTGCCGGCCGTGCCAGAAAGATCATACATAAACCGACGGCAATACTGATCCCGGCTACTTCCGGCAGTTCGTTGGGATTGACCAGCAAGCCCAGCGTGAGGAACATGACGATTTGAAACAGCCAGGCCATCCCGTCAAAAAATTTGGTCACCGTGCGCTTGTGTACAAAACGTTTATTGCCGATCACCATACCGCCGATGTATACGGCTAAATAACTGTTGCCCTGCAAGGTGTGTGTGACGGAAAAAATGAAAAACATAGCTGCCAGCAACAGCACGGGGTACAACGCATCATTATGGATATTGATGCGGTTGATGAGGCGCACGGCCAATCTGCCCAATAGCCATCCGGCAGCAGCTCCGATCGCCATTTGTCCCAAAAACGTCAGGGCTATCATACCCCAACCATGGGTTGGGGTTGGCGATTGTATGATGCTGATCAACGTAATGGTAAGCATATAAGCCATGGGGTCGTTACTTCCGCTTTCCAATTCGAGCATGGGGCGCAAGCGGTGCCGCAAGGCAATGCCGTTGGTGCGCAGGATGGCGAACACCGATGCCGAATCGGTCGACGACATGACAGACGCCAGTAATAAGGATTCAAGAAAGGTGAGTTCTACGGCCGGAAAGAAAAAGAATGCGGCGTAATAAATAAAAGTGCCGGTAAACAAGGCGGTGAGTAACACCCCTAAGGTGGCCAGTATAATACCTTGTCCTATGACGGGTTTTACTTCTCCGTATTTGGTGTCCATGCCCCCTGAGAACAGAATAATACAAAGCGCCACAATGCCTATTACCTGTGCAACGTTCGTATGGGTAATATTCGAATTATCGACCACGATGAAACCCAACCCATCATTGCCGGCCAGCATGCCCACACCCAAAAATAGTAACAACACAGGCACACCAAACCTGTAGCCGGTTTTTCCGGCAATGATACTCATGAAGAGCAATACGGATCCTATTAACAAAAAGTGTTCTACGTGCATATATTATTCAATGAGGGTATATAATCGGGCAGCCTCTTCGCGGCTGCAGGAATTGAAATGCCACCATTCGCTTTTTACGGTGATGAAACCTGCTTCAGTCATTATTTTTCGCAATAACAGCCGGCTTTCCAGTTCACGCGGTGTGATGCGGCCTTTTTTTACCAACTCATCTTCTTTATCGGTGTTGGCCTCAGCGCCGAAATAATCATACGGCGTGCCCATATCCAGGGCTTTTCCCGTACCGTCGACCAGCGCAACGTCAACCGCAGCGCCGTAATTATGCACGCCGCCGCCTTTAGCGGGATTGGCCACATAATAATCCCAGGCAGTGCCTTTTACCATATCCCACATTTCATGCTGTATGCTGAGGGGGCGCGCGGCGTCATACACGATCAACGTGAGGTCGGGGCGCAGTTTTTTCAGTGCTTTATAAGCATTCAGCAGTTTTTGGGCTACATCGGATTGCAGGTAAGCATGGGTAATATCGTGGTACAACACCTTGCCCATAAAATTATACGGCGTGGCATACACCATCTGTACCATGATGCCGGGGTCGAGCGTTGCTACATCCACCAGTCCCAAGCCTTCCAGTTCCTGTTCTTTCAGGCTGGGTTCTTCCTGTATATGCGCATAGTCATGGTCGCTAAAATAGGGGTCGGCGGGAGGATAACTGCCGGACTGATTGCACGAAATCAGTGTAACGCAGGAGATTAAGAGGGTTATGCCGAGTGTTTTTATCTTTTTCATGGACGTGAATGTCAGGTTCAAACAGTAAAGATAATAAAAATAAAAAAAGCGCCAAAATTTTTGACGCTTTTTTTATGTTGAAGTAATATTAAGCTTAGAATTGGTACCCTACACCGATTTGGATTACACCATTACGGCCACCGGAAATCTCAGCTCCGTCTGTGTCGGAAAGAATAGTTTTGGTGAAACCGAAGTTGTAGCGGGCGCTAACAAGGAAATGATCCATAATGGCATATTGAACACCGACAACTGCAGCAAAGTCGATAGCATTGAGTTTCCTTCCTCCTGCTTTCATCATGTCCGTAAGGTCGGAACCGGAAACGCTTTCGCCGCCAACGGACTGTGATTTATACACATTGAATCCGATTTGAGGGCCTACCAAGATGCTGAAGTTAGTGAAAGGTTTGATGTCCAACAATACGGGAATGTTGATATAGTTCAAACGCACGGTTATGTCTTCTATTTCTCCTTCTCCTTTATACTTACCACCTTGCATAGAAAACATCAATTCCGGTTGAATACCAAGCAAGTCGCTAAAGCTGTAGTTCAAATGGGCCGCAGCAAAGAATCCGGCTAACATGTCAGAGCCATCTCGGGTATCTTTATCATTTCCTTCTTTTTCTGTCACTTCAGAAACGCTTGACAAGTTCAAACCGGCTTTAACACCATACTTCAAATTTTGCGCATAAACACCTGCACTCAGGGCTAAGGCCATTACAA
>DBDM01000083.1:0-693 GCA_002293585.1 Bacteroidales bacterium UBA932 | reverse complement strand
TTTTTGGTTTGCAAAGATAGTATTTAGAAATATCACAATACGTTAAAGAAATGTTAATAAATGTTAATTTGCTTAATGATAAAATAAAGCCTACCTTTGTAATGAAAATTACCGCCGCTCTTGTAATAAAAAGCAAGAACCATATTGAAACGGGAGTTTGCATAAATTGTAAATGCTGGAAATTTAAATTAATAAAAAGTAGAAAAATATGGCAAAAATAAATGTGAAAGATACAGAAGTAACCGTAATACAAATAAATAATGAAGATTACATCTGTATCACAGATATGATAAAAGCCAAAGACGGTGATTTCTTTGTTACTGATTGGTTGCGGAACCGTAACACGTTAGAATATATTGGTATTTGGGAGCAAGTATACAATCCGAATTTTAATTATGGCGAATTCGCCATAATTAAAAGTAAATCGGGACTTAATAATTTTAAAATCAGTGCCAAAGAGCTGATTTTAAGAACCGGAGCCATAAGTATACAGGCAAAGGCCGGTCGTTATGGTGGCACGTATGCTCACAAGGACATTGCTTTTGAATTTGGCTCGTGGTTGAGTGCCGAGTTTAAGTTTTATTTGATAAAAGAGTTTCAACGATTAAAAGAAGAGGAGCAAACTAATAAATCCATCGAAAGGAACTTGCAGCGCACACTCTCAAAAATCAATTATCGTATTCACACCGACGC
>DBDM01000209.1:237-9621 GCA_002293585.1 Bacteroidales bacterium UBA932 | reverse complement strand
CCAGCACCGTTTTTACAATGGCGTAATAAGTAAGCGCCTCATCGGCGGTGACAATACCGCCGGCGGGTTTAAAGCCGATTTTCTCGCCGGTATTTTCGAAATGCGACTTAATGGTATGGCACATCACCCAGGCCGCTTCGGGTGTAGCGGCAGGCTCCATCTTTCCGGTAGATGTTTTGATGAAATCGGCGCCGGCTTCTATGGCTATTTTCCCCGCAATGGCAATCTGATCGGTATTAAGCGCACCGGTTTCCAGGATCACTTTCAATTGGGCGTTGCCTATGGCTTTCTTGATCTGCATGATCTCTTCCTGCACCTTATCGAAATTGTTCGCCAAAAAAGCGCCTAATGGGATCACTATATCGATTTCATCGGCCCCTGCGTCCACGGCGCGGCGACACTCATCGCATTTCACCTCAATGAAAGTTTGTGCGGCCGGAAAACCCGCGCCTACTGCGGCGATCTTCACTTCGGGTGCGCGAAGGATATGTCGTGTAATAGGCACTAAGTTGGGATATACGCACACGGCGCCCACATTCGGCAGTTGAGGAAACTGCTGTTGGAAATGATTGACCTTTTCCATCATACCCGTAATTTTATCATAGGTGTCGGTAGCATTGAGCGAGGTAAGGTCTATAAAGCCGAAACACTGCGCCAGCACTTCAGGCGTGCGGAGTGTGTCAATGCGCAAATCGGCAGGATGAAAGGCGGCTATCATGGTAACAAATATTTATTACAAAGATAAAAAAAAATCCGGATGAAACAAAACAACAAAAACATTGGTTTGATTATCAATTGTAAAGATGTGATGTTTGGTTTAAAAAAATGATGTTGATGGGAATTACAGAAATATTGACTATATTTGCATAAAATTTGAACTAAAGTACACCACTATGGATGCTATATTAGCATTTTTGCTCGAAAAATGGCCTGTATTGGTCGTTGTAGTTATTCTTACTCCGCTAGTATGGGGGTTGTCAAAATTGCATAGCCGTTTCATACATGTAGAGGAGCATGCTAAAAACGCTCCTTGTAACAGTCATGTTAATGATATTGCCGAGTTAAAGAGAGAGCGGGTAAATATAGCGGATATGAGTGCTGACCTTAATACGATTGCCAAGTGGGTAATGAAATTTGACCCTACAACCATTGAGTCATTAGCTAAAGGCAGCCCTTACAGGATACTTCCTCATGGCTATGCTTTGTTAGAGTTGTCTCAGGGAAAGAAATGTGTTGATGGTAATTTTGATTTTTTTAAAAAATATATCAACGAACGGAAGCCTGATACAAAATACGATGTGGAAAACATCGCCACATTGTCGGCAAGTGCATGTATGTCGCAAAGTTTTATGAATCCGGTTAAGGATTTTCTATATTCCGCTCCTGAAAAAATGAATATTAAAGCGGTGGATAATGCCGGAAATCTGATTGAAAAGGAAATGGGTATTTCTACCTTATTGATAAACCAGTTGGTTGGAATATATGTAAGAGATAAATATTTGGCATTATTTAATGACGGTAGGAAAGAGCATTTCTATGTTGAATAATGCTTTTATTCTTAGTCCTTTACGTGTCTTTGTGTAGCATGAGGATAGGGGAAGGTACAAAGATTATTATTGACGATTTATTTAGTGCTGCGTTATCATTATACAAAAAGATGAAAATTAGCAGATAAAATCCGTAAATCTTCAAATCTTCAAATTTTCAAATCTTTAAACCTTACAGCCCCCCTTCTATTGGCCACACAAAGGCGTTGAGCCCCTGGGCTTCCGCCTTTTGGTTCAGGCTGCGCAGCCGGTTCATCACCCCATCTACCTGGTAGTCTTGCACTACAGCCAGGATACTTGAATTTTTGGTAGGCCAGGCATGGGAACCGTAGTGCGGTTCCCCTTTATAGGAACCGCGCCCGAAAGTTTCTTCCCAGCGGGTGAAGCCGCGAACGCCTTCACTGTCCAATATGTCTAATACAGGTTCATTCAATGTTTGTCCGAAGACGATAAATATAGCTTTCATTTTAGTTTACAAGTTTACTTTTATTAAGCGTTTATTCTATTGGCTTTACGTTCTTTTTTTAACTGACGATTACCGAAGGCCGAATAGATGGCAGGGATCACCAGCAGGGTGAGCAGGGTGGAGAAAGTTAAACCGCCTACCACCGCAATACCCATAGGTTTCCATATTTCCGACCCTTCGCCGCTGCCCACTGCCAGCGGGATCATCCCGAGGATAGTCGTCAGCGTGGTCATCAGCACCGGGCGCAAACGCGACTTCCCGGCGGTGATTACCGCCTGGTTGATGCTCAGCCCGCGCTCACGTTGCAGGTTGGTGAAGTCCACAATCACAATACCGTTTTTCACCACAATACCCACCAACATGATGGCCCCAATGAGGGCGATCATACCCAGCGGCGTGCCGGTCATCCACAGCGCGAGGAACACCCCGGTGAAAGCAAAGGGCACGGAAAGCATGATGATAAAAGGCATACGGAACGACTCAAATTGGGTAGCCATCACAATATATACCAAAATGATGATCAACATCAACAAGGTCAACAAGTCGGTGAAAGCCTCCTGCTGATCTTCCACGCTACCGGCAATAGCCACGCTTATCCCTTCGGGAATGTCGAGGTGCCGGATTTTTTCAGCAGTGGCCGTAGCCACATCGCCCAGCGCGGCGCCCGACAGTGCTGCCGATACGGTGATTACACGCTGGCGGTTTTCATGCTCAATTTTGGGCGGCGAGAAACGTTCTACTACTTTAGCCACCTCTTTCAGGCGGGTGCTTTGTCCGGTGTTATTATACAACATAATATTTTCAACGTCTTCCACCGAGGTGCGGTATTGCTCGCCGTAACGCACAATAATGTCGTATTCTTCGCCGTCTTCGCGGTATTGTGAAGCGGTTAATCCGTTAATGCGATTACTTACGAACATGGCGGCCGAAGCGGTGTTGAGGCCGAAGCGAGCCAGCTTTTCACGGTCGAAATCCACTTGCATTTCCACGCGCATTTCTTCGCGGCTGAGCAAGATGTCGCGGGTGCCTTTGATAGTGCGCATACTGTCGGCCAAAGCGTTGGCTACTCTTTCACTAGTGTTGAAGTCATAGCCGAACACTTTCACTTCAACGGTGTTCGACGACATGCCGCCGCCCCCGCCCCCGGGCGATACACTGTATTTTACTACTTCGGGATAGCGGGCAATTTCTTTACGCATTTCTTCGGCTACCGCTTCCATGCCGCGCAGGCCGGCTTCTTTACGTTTCGACCAGTCATCCATCACTACGGTAAACGCAATGGTGTTGACCCCGGAGTTGCCGAACAAAGCGGCGAAACCGGCCTGGTCGTCGGCGCCGGCGCTGATAGACAACACGGTGATTTCCGGACATAATTCCCTGAACCGGTTGCCCAATTGATGAGCAATAGTGCGGGTTTGTTCCAGGTTGGCGCCTACGGGCAATTCCACGGAGGCTGATATCTGCCCGTTGTCGGAGGTGGGGAACATTTCCGTGGGTACAAGCTGCAGCAGTGCAAGGCTGGCCACGAATATGATGAATGCAGTAACTATGGTGGTGGTGCGGTGACGTACAGCCCAGGTCAGCAAACCGGCGTAAGCATTGTCCATCTTGTCGAGGATCCGGTCAATAGGTTTGAAAATGATGCCCATTCCCTTGTAAGTATGCGAGGCCCTGAATTGCAGCATCCTGGCCGACAACATAGGAGTCAGGGTGATGGCGGCGATGGTGGACACCACTACGGTAATAGACACAATCCAGCCCAGCGGTTTGAACATGATACCGGCAATGCCGCTGGCCATGGTCAACGGAAGGAACACCGCCACCACCGTCAGCGTGGTAGCCAGCACGGCCAGCCACACTTCATTAGTAGCGTAAATAGCCGCATCTTTAGGCCGTGCGCCGCGTTCCAGGTGTTGCACAATATTTTCCAATACCACAATCGCATCGTCCACCACCATACCAATAGCAATGGAGAGCGAACTGAGGGAAATGATATTGATAGTTCCGCCGGTAAACAGCAAGTATACGAAACTCGCCATTAGCGACACGGGAATAGTCAGCACAATGATGAAGGTAGCCCTCCACCGTCCGAGGAAAAACAGCACCACCAGCACCACGAAGATGAAAGCGTACATCACTGTTTCCGTCAAACTGTTAATACTGTTGGTGATGTGTTTCGATGTGTCTTGCAGTATTTCAAGTTTCACATCGGGAGGAAGCGTGTTGCGTAATTCGGGTAATGCTTTGCGTACGGCCTGGGCAATTTCTACCGAGTTGGCGCCCGATTGCTTCTGGATAATGATACGCACCCCTTTTTCCCCGTTGATGGTTTCTTCTACCGTCATGGTTTTAACGGTGTCTTTCACCTCGGCGACATCCGACAGGAACACGGCCTTATTGTTGATGTTAGAGACAACAATGTCTTTCATCAACATGCTTTCGGGAAATTCTCCTTCGATACGCAGGGACAGGCGTTCCGACCCAATGTCGATAGCTCCGGCGGGAACATTGGCGTTTTCCTGCGCAATGATCTGGCCTATTTGTTCAACAGTCAGGCCGTAAGCTTCGAGTTTTTGCGGGTCGACGTTGATTTGCACCTCGCGGGTGGGACTTCCGCTGATGCTCACGGCACCCACGCCGTTGATACGGTTAATGGGGTTGGCCACTTTCTCATCCAGCATCTTGTACAGTGCATTGTAACTTTCGTCGGCCGTAGCATACAGGAACATGATGGGGATCATGCTCGAGTTGAACTTGATGATCATCGGCTTGTCCACATTGTCGGGCAGGTAAGTTTCTATGCGTCCCAGTACGTCGCGGACGTCGTTGGATGCTTCGTCGAGGTTGCTTCCCCATTCAAATTCAAGGGTAACGACCGACATATTATCCTGCGAACTCGACGTCATGGTTTTCAAGTTGGCAACGGTGTTCAACTGATCTTCCAATACTTTGGTGACGTTCTGCTCAATATCGGCAGCGCTGGCGCCGGCGTAGGTGGTCAGCACGCTCAATGCCGGAAGGTCCATCTCCGGATAAAGGTCGACGGACAGCCTGTTGAGGGAAAATAGTCCCAGAATGATGGCCCCGATAAAGATCAGGATCGTGGAGACCGGCTTCCTGACCGCGGTTTCATATATTTTCATATTATCTACTTTGTTAAGTTTACATGTTATAAGTTGAGAGTTGATTGCTTCGTGCCTCGCAATGACGTTAGAGAGTTGAGAGTTATTTTCCTAATCCCCTAATCTCTTAATCTCTTAATCTCTCGTCTCTTAATCTCTCGTCTCTTGTCTATCTTTCACCGTCACTTCTGCCCCGTCCAGCAGGCGGCTTTGTCCTGCCACCACTACTTTCTCGCCCTCATTCAATCCGCTGAGGATTTCATAACGGTTGCCCTTACGTTGTCCGATATCCACCTTTTTGTAAGACACGGTGGAGTCGTTGTTCAATACATACACATAGCGGTCGTTGGTGCCGTTTTGTTTAATCACTGCCTTGTCCGATACCATCACGTGGTCGTGTGAACCGTAGTTCAATGTTACGCGGGCGAACATGCCGGGGCGTATTTTCAGGTTGCTGTTCTCTACCCTGATTTCCACATCAAAGGTGTGGCTCACCTGATTAATGGTGGGATAAATCAGGTTCACTTTGCCGGTAAATACCTGATCGGGATAGAGGTCTAAACGGATGTCTACGGGCATGCCCTGTTTGATGTGAGTGAAGTTGGATTCTTCGATTTGGATCACAATCTTTACCGGATTAATTTGTTGTACTTCCAGCACAGGTTGTCCGCCGGTGAGGGCGCCATTGTCGAAGAAGCGCTGGGTCACGATCCCCGAAATAGGGGAGGTGAGGCGCGTATTCTTTTCGAGGTTAGCCACATTCTCTTCGGCCACGCCTATCTGGGTTTCCATTTGGTCAATCTGTTGTTTCGGCACGCCGCCGCTTTCGTACAAGGTCTTGGCACGCTGGTAGTCGGTTTTTAGGTTTTCCAGTTGCAGCTTAGCTTGCAGGTAATTGCTGGCTTCCATGTCCACCAGCAGTTGTCCTCTTTGCACCATATCGCCCACTTCCACCTTGTACTGTTCAATGCGCATGGAGCTTTGGCTGGCAATCATATTGGATATATGCGGCGCAATGGTGCCGGTATATTCAAAGGTTTGGTCTACCGCTTCGCGGTGCATGGTTTCCACCATTACTTCGGGTAACGTTACGCCGGTTTTTTCCTCGGCTTTCTTTCCGCTGCACCCGGTCATTAACAGTACAGCCATTCCTACCATCGGCAAATAAATGCCTGTCCGAATCATCTTTTTCATAATATATATTTTTTATTTTTTTGTCTCTTAATATTCGACGCGGCAAGCGCGTCGCTACTGTCATTCTATTGTCCAATTAATTTTTCATAATCCGCTTTTGCCGAAAGGTAGTCGGCAATGGCTTGACTGTGTTGCATACGCGCCTGTGTAAGGGAAAGCGTTGCGCTTTGTAATTCAAGTATGGTGCTGCCGCCTGTTTCATAGCGTTTTTGGGCAATTGCATGCCCTTTTTCCGCCAATGCTGCGCCTTTCTTGGTGGCGTTCACCTGTTCCATGGCCATGAGCATGCTGTTGTATTGCGTGGCCATTTGTGTTTCCAATCCGGCTACGGTATAATCGCGTTGCAACTGCAATTGTTTGGTGGCAATTTTGGCCTGTTTTATTTTGACTACATCCGTCAGCCCGTTAAATATCGGGATATTCAACTGCAAACCTACGATTAACCCACTCGAAAACCAATCGCTGCGGGCTTCTGTCTGCACGGGCATTCCGCCAAAATTCATCGAAATAGCTTTGCTTCCCGCACCGGTGTAGCCATATTGCCCGAAGGCCGCCAGAGTGGGCAACATTTGGGTAACCAATAACTGCCGTTGTTTATCGAGCATTTTTAATTGCAGGTCTATTTGTGCAAGGCTGGAGTTGCCGTCTAACGAAGCGGTGTTATTGGCCGGTGTTACGCTGTTTTCAAAATCGCTCAATGCGCCTTCTACGGCAATGGACTGTTCGGTATCAATGCCCAGCAATACTTTCATATATAGCTTGGCTTGCTTGGCGCCGTTTTCCGCCTGTATTAGTTGCGGGCGCAGGTTCTGTGCCTGCACTTCCGCCGCTATCATATCGTATTCGGCCACCATGCCCACATCAAAACGTTCCTTACTCAACCGGAAATTTTCATCGGCTATTTGTACCGATTCCTGCAAGGTTTCCACCCCTGCCTGTGCAAGCAGTATATTGTAATACGCTTTTTTCACCTCGTTGCGCAAATCAATTTTGGAACCGCGCGCTTTTTCCACAGCCAATTGCAGATCCATGTCCGACAGTTGTATGGACTTCCACAAGCCCGGTGCAATCAGGGGCAGTGCCAGGTTTAAGTTGGCTGCCACGTTGTAATCGCTCGGCGAATCCATTACGCTACCGAGCATAGACATCTTGGCAGGCAACACGTATTTGGATGCTTGTACTTCACCGTTCAGCGTAGGGATCAACCCATACCAGGCGGCCTTTTTCGAATAATCTACCCGTTGAATTTCCTGTTCGGCAATTTTAATGGTCAGGTTATCACTGAGCGCTATTTGCAGCGCCTGCTCCAAGTTAATGTGCAGGGTGTCGGCGCTACTTGCCGTTTGTGCCCATCCCGTCGCCGGAAGGATGGCCAGTAGCAGCATCCATCCGAATGTCTTCAAAGTCTTCATTTATGATAATTTTTTAATATTTTCCGTATATAAATCCATGTATTTATCCAGTATTTTCAAGCCTTTTTCAGTCGCTATGCCACGCGCATAGTTGAATGTAAACAGGAGGATCATCAATTCTTTCTTATGCGGGGCGAAACTATCATGCAGTATGATCTGTTCGCTCAGCCCTTGTATGAGGAGTGCCACCAATTCCGGATTAAGGTCTTCGCGGAACACGCCGTCCGCCTGTCCTTTTTCCAGCAACTTCCGGCTAATTTCCAGACGTTTTTCCTGATAGGCTAAAACGATAGCCGCGTGTACCTCCGGAAAATACTTTTGTATTTCCGGGATAAGCGTCTGCTTGGTGTTGCGCATGAGCTCCGAGTCGCATTGCGTACTCTGGAACATGGCGTCGATCACGTTATCGGCTTTGTTCAGTACGCTTTGTATCATATCTTCACTCTGTTGAAAAAAGTAGTGCATGCAATGGGTCAGCAACTCTTTTTTATCGGAAAAAATTTCATAAATCGTACGTTTTGAAATTCCCATGGAAGAGGCAATATCATCCATCGTAATGCTTTTGCAGCCATTTCGGGCAAATAACATCGTCGCTTCCTGAATAATGCGTTCTTTGGTACCGTTCATCATCTTCTATTTTATGATCGACTGCAAAGATAGGGCAAAAACTTTGAAAACAAAAAAAGTTTTCATATTTTTAATAATAATTTTACATGTTAATACTACATTAAAAAAAATAATGCTTTATCTTTGTAAAATATTCCCATACTTACTAAAAATTATACATACATAAAAAAATGAAAAAATTATTCTTCTCTCTAACGGTACTGCTGGCACTTTTTGCCTGCGGACAGCCTGTTAATTATACCATTAACGGCGCGGCTTCGGGCGTAGCCGATGGTACGGTCATCACTCTCTCACGTATTGAAGGCCGGAATAAACCCGTAGTGGTGGATAGTACTACCGTCACTAATGAAGCATTTAAATTTACTGGAAATCAGATGGTTGAAAAATACTTCCTGACTGTAGCCGATGTAAAAGGCGCCTTCGGTTTCTTTATTA
Organism: Bacteroidales bacterium UBA932; assembly: GCA_002293585.1. Taxonomy (GTDB): domain Bacteria; phylum Bacteroidota; class Bacteroidia; order Bacteroidales; family UBA932; genus UBA932. The sequence goes on along the minus strand of DBDM01000209.1, from coordinate 818 downwards.
CCGGCGCCAACGAAGTGATGGACATTGCCCTGAATACGGAAAAAATGTCGGCCGGTACGGTAACCGGCAGTGCGTTGAATGACGCCTATGTCGCTTATCAAAAAGAAAAATCGGTTATCAATGAAAGTATTTCAGCCTTAGTGACCGATTATGGCAATGATAAAAAAGCCATTAATGACAATGAAAAACTAAAACCGGCCGAAAAGAAGAAACAATTGGAAGCGCTGGATGAAAAGATCAATGCCCGTTATGAAGAATTAGACGCCCAACAAAAAGAGGTGACGAAAACGTTCATTATGGCTAATGGCGCCAATATCGCGGGTCAACGTGAGTTCCTGCAAACGCCTTATGTGCTTGAAGCCGAAGAATTGTCGACCCTGGCAGCCGGTCTGCCGGATAAAACTACTCCTGCCGCCGTGGCTATTCAACAACGTTTGGAAAGTGTGAACAATACATTAGACGGTAAGCCTTTTGTGGATGTGGAACTGAATGACCCCCAAGATCAGCCGGTGAAACTGTCGAATTGGATAGGCAAAGGTACTTATGTGCTGGTAGATTTCTGGGCTTCGTGGTGCGGCCCC
>DBDM01000209.1:0-195 GCA_002293585.1 Bacteroidales bacterium UBA932 | reverse complement strand
AAAGGATAAATGGGTGGAAGCTATTGCCAAAGACGGCCTGATATGGAATCATGTGTGGGACAAAGACGCTGTGGCTGCACAGAAATATGCGGTAGATTTTATTCCTACGATGTTTCTTTACGATAAGGAAGGAAACCTCATTGCCCGCGGCCTGCACGGCGAATCACTCCGCGCTAAGCTGAAAGAGATATTCGG
>DBDM01000002.1 GCA_002293585.1 Bacteroidales bacterium UBA932 | reverse complement strand
TATCACTATATACAGCTCCTGTCAGTATGTAAATATTCCCATCCGGATACTCAAATAAGCGATGTTTAACATTTGAAAAATAATACTCAAAACACAGCCTGCGATAAACAGGGTCATTTCGTTTGGCGGAGACTGCCATCAGGTCGGTAAACGTTTGTACGTTATTTTTATCAGTTGACATTGAGCGGCGGTTATATTTTTTGCAAAGGTAATAAATATTTTAAATTATTACTTATCTTTGTTGTGTGAATAATTTTGAATGATGAAAATCAATATCACCCCTGACATTTATTACCTCGGCGTGAATGACCGCCGCAAACATTTATTTGAAAATATGTGGCCCCTGCCGCAGGGTGTGGCCTACAACTCCTATCTCATCCTCGACGATAAAACCGCGTTGGTGGACACGATAGATGCCATGTCGCCCGTTAACTACCTGTCGCGCCTGACGGAACTGCTGGACGGCCGCGCATTGGATTATTTAATCATCAACCACATGGAGCCCGATCATGCCGGAATGATTGATAGTATTGTGGCGCGTTATCCTGCCGTGAAAATCGTAGGCAACAAAAAAACATTCAACATACTCGAAAATTTTTTCGGCATTGCAGATAATTTAGTCGAAGTAAGTGACGGCGGCACCTTGGAACTGGGCAAGCATAGCCTCCGGTTTGTGATGACGCCCTGGGTGCACTGGCCGGAAACGATGATGACTTATGAAACCACCGGCCAAATTCTCTTTTCTGCCGATGCTTTCGGTACTTTCGGTACACTCGACGGCGGTATTTTTGATGATGAAATCAACTTCAGTTTTTACGAAGATGAAATGCGCCGTTATTATTCCAACATTGTAGGTAAATATTCTGCCATGGTGCAAAAAGCCTTGGCTAAACTCCACGGCGTTCCGGTGCGTATTATATGCCCTACCCACGGCATGGTGTGGCGCAGTGATCCTTCGAAAGTGATTAATTTGTACGACAAATGGAGCCGTCAAGAAGCGGAGAAAGGCGTAGTGGTGGCCTTTGCTTCCATGTACGGGCACACCGAACAAATGGCGGACTACATTGCCCGCCGCATGGCCGAAGAAAACCTGTGCAACATACGTGTGTTCGATGTGTCGAAAACCCATGTGTCATACTTGATCAGTGAGATATGGAAGTATAAAGGATTGCTGTTAGGTTCCTGCGCCTACAACGGCAACATGCACCCGATGATGGAAATGCTTTGCCATGAACTTAGTCATCTCGACATTAAAAATAAATACATCGGGGTCTTCGGCTCGTCGAGCTGGAACGGCTACGGCACCATATCCCTGTCGGCCTTTGTTGAAAAGCTGAATTTGCCGGTAGTGGCCGAAGCGGCTGAAGCGAAAGGCACGCTCACTGCGGCTAAAAGTGCACCCTACGACGCGTTGGCCAAAGCAATGGCCGCCAAAGTGCTGGCAGATTAATTATTCGAAAAAGCTGAAATTTACACTTCCGTACACTTTATGTTTGCGGAAACGCGCGTGCCGGCTGAAATTGTGTTGGCGTGCATGTTCAATAATCAGTGTGCCGCCGGCTTTGAGCATACCATGGTTTAAAATGCGGTCGGGAAGCGTGTCTATGCCGTCCGACTCATAAGGCGGGTCGGCAAAGATAATGTCATACACCACTGTGCAGATATTGGGGAAATCAAAAGCATTGAGCCGTAGTGCGTGTATTTGCGGCAGTTTCAGCGTTGCAGCCGTGGTAGCAATGAAACGTTGGTGCAGCGGGTTGATGTCAATGCAATCAACGTGCGGACAGCCGCGTGAAGCCAATTCAAAACTGATACTGCCGGTGCCTGCGAAAAGGTCGAGCGCCCTCACATCTGTGAAATCGTAAGTGTTTTCCAGTACATTAAAGAGGGCTTCTTTGGCGAAGTCGGTGGTGGGACGGGCATTAAGCTTGGCCGGTGGTACAATGGTTTTCCCTCGTAAAGTTCCACCTATGATTCGCATGTGTTAATAGAATGAAGCAGTTGATATTCTATGCCGTTTCTTTCGCCGAAAGCTTTGGCAATAGATGCGGCGGATATTTTTTGCACGGAAGGAAAATAAGTGCGGAGCAGGCTTTCATCACTGTCCTGTAAGCGTCCCGACAAATAAACTGTTGTGCCGGCAGGCAACAGTTGCCATTGCTGTAACAGGTAACTCATATAATAAATAGCATCGGCGAACGCATGTATGCCGAACGTATTGTACAACTCTATTCGTCCCCCCGTATAAAGCGCCACGGAAGCCAATTTGGAGCTAAGGTGCAGGTATAGTCCGTTGGCCGGTTGCAACTCTCGAAGCCGGCTGATAATGTGTATGCACTGATGGTGAAAAATAGTATTCGGTTGGTACATACTTACCGTAGCGGCCATAGGGCTGGGAATAGCGAACACCGCCGTAGCTTCGGGCATACTACAGAGTTGCCGGAAATGGATTTCATCCAGTTCATCCAGCGGCGCCACAAAATCAAGATAGCTGCGGAGGCGTTGCGGATTGAACAAAGAAGAAGGGATCAGCGTAGATTTTTCCGATAAGAACAGGCATGAACATTTCCGGTAAGACTGTTTCAACCTGTCGTCGCGCCGGAAAATAGCGTGAATTTCATTATCAAGATCATTATAATCGTTGATGGTATAATCGTAGTGTTGCAAGGCCAAACAATTGCCTGCAGCGTCGTGTACAGAAAAAGAAAATCCATTCAAGTCGGCTTGAATGGATAGGATATTTTCCCGGGCGATATGGTTATTCCCAGTTACCGGCATTATTGTTGGGTTGGTCAATACTACCTACCTTCACGCCTGAATATTTTTTAGCTACGGTCAGGGTTTTATTGATCTCTTCAATATCAGCATTGATATTAACCACAAATTGGCGTTCCAGGCCTTCCAGCAAACGATCGTAAGAAACACGGGCTTCAAATAAGGGGACATCCACGCCCGATACGCGTTTTACAACGGCATCCATTTCAAATTGGCCGCCAACAACGGGAACATAGCGGAGCGAATCGGCCGATCCGGTCACCGAACGCAAAGGAACGTTCTGGCGTACCGATTCACGCACAGTGTCGCGACGCACCAGTTTTTGAGCTACCGCCAGCGAGTCGTCCATAGAACCGATCTGCTTTACGATTTTCAAAGTGCCGTTGTTGTAGAAATCTATCAGCGTGTCAAAACTTCCGGTGAATTTACGATATTGTGATTTATAAGCAACCTGCACGTCGCGAATATCTTTCAGACGTTCTACTGTCCTGTCTTCACGGTACTTTTTACCGTTCTCAAAACGTACGGGTTCGGCAATACCGTTTACTAAAAAAAACGTTAATACGACGACAATAATGGGCAACACCAAAAATACGAGAAGATTTTTCATTATTCTTTAAATTTTATCTTGCAAATGTATATAAAAATATTGAATAAATCATCCTGTCGAAAAAAATATTTTGATTTTTTTGCAAAAATGCGTTTTTATGCCGGGATTTTTATATCTTTGTAGGTTTAACCAACAAAATTAAGGGATGAGTACGCCCATTGATAATGCTTCTGTTGCCATATTTAAAGACCTTTTAGCCACGGCGGAAAAGATAGTGATGGTTATGCACGTTAATCCGGATGGCGACGCTATGGGGGCAAGCTTGGCCATGGCTCATTGTTTAAGGCAGTTATACCCCGAAAAAGAACTGGTGGTGGTGTCGCCGAACCATTATCCCGCCTTCCTGGGATGGATGGACGGAGCAGCCGACATATTGGTATTCAAGGATAACCGGAAGGGTGTGAAGGAGACTATCATTACGTCAGACCTGATTATTTGCATGGATTTTAATGCTTTATCCCGGCTTGAAGACCTGGGTGAGTTCATTGCCTCCACGGCTATTGCCCGTGTGTTGATAGATCATCATGTTCAACCGGTAAAAGAAGAATTTTTACTGATGATCAGTGATATAAAGGCCAGTTCTACGGCGGAGCTCGTTTACCGGCTGATGAAACCCCTGATGAAAGAGCCTATGTCGCTGCCGGCCGCCGAAGCGATCATGACGGGAATAATGACCGATACCAATACTTTTCGCGATAACGCTTCGAACCCCGAAACTTTTTTGGTAGTGGCGGAGTTGTTGCAGTTGGGCGTGGATAAGAACAAGGTGACTTCCAACATTTATGATAACTTTTCGCCTTCACGCATGAAATTGCTGGGCTATGCCCTGGGCGAAAAAATGGTGCTGCTGCCGGAGTACAATACGGCGTATATCGCCTTGTCGCAGGAAGAGTTGAACCGCTTTAATTTCCAGCCCGGCGATACGGAAAGTTTTGTGAATTTTCCGCTGAATATTAAAAATATGAGAATGTCGGCCTATATCTCGGAACAACTGGATGGCTCTATCCGTATGTCTTTCCGTTCGCGTGGTAATTTTTCAGTGAATGATTTTGCCCGCAATCATTTTAACGGCGGAGGGCACCGCAATGCTGCCGGAGGCCGGTCGACCGGTTCATTGAATGACACGATAGCTGCTTTTGTCGCCCAATTGGAAAACTATAAAGATGAATTGCAGAATACGTTATAGCTTATTGCCGGCCATTGTGATAGCCTTGTTGTCGTGTGAGGGGCGTTCGTCCCGCCAACCGGTGCAGGCTGCCGGACCATCGCCTGAAAAGGAGATGCTGGCCGTAGTGAACCGTCAGTTGGCGGCGAAAGATAAGGATATTATCGAAGCGTTTATTCGCCGGAAAGGATGGGCAATGGAGGCCGACAGCGAAGGTTTCTATCGGATGCTGCTGCAACGGGGGAAGGGTGCGGTGATCACTGCCAACTCCACGGTGGAACTGCGTTGTGATGTGTATTTATTGGACGGAACGCCCTGTTATCTGCAGCAAACACGTGTTTTTCAGTTGAACAATACGGCAGAGATAGCCGGGCTGCATAAAGGATTGCTGAACCTGCACGGCGGTGATAAAGTGCGTTTTATTTTTCCGCCACACATGGCTTACGGTCTGCCCGGCGACAGGGATAAAATACCGCCCCGCGCTATTGTGCGGATGGAAGTGGAAATAATAAGCCCCCCGGCCCCTTAGGGGAGTGAAGGAAAATAGAAAATAAGTGTAGATAGTAAAAAAGTGTAAAAATAAACGATGATTAGAAATAAATTATATACTATGCTGTGTATCTTTCTCCCCCTCGGGGGGGTGGGAGGCGTGCTCTCGTCCTGCATGGCGGAGAGTCTGAAAGACCGGTTGGTGAAGCAGGAGGAAGATATGGAGCGTTTTATTGAAACGTTGAAAGCCAACACGGAGCAACCCGTAGATACGGTTCACTACTTTAATGGGGTCTACAGAGTGGTATATGAATCCGGTAGCGGTGAACCGGCTGCCGCCGGCGATATGTTGGAATTTTATTATTGGGCTATTAATTTTAATACTAAAGCAGTGTATGATAGTTCCGGCACCACGGTGCCCGAACGAAACAGGCTGGGCGCCGGTGCATATATACCCGGATTGGAACGCGGCCTCACAGGCATGCAGGGGGGGGAACATGCACTGATCCTTTTAACCGGAAAAGAAGCCTACGGAAACACCGGTGTAGGCATACTGCCGGCCTATACGCCGGTGATGTTTGAAATATTTATGTTAAGCATAACGAAATAAAATAAGTCAATTACGAATTACAAATTACGAGTTACGAAATATTATTATGAAATTGATGATTAAATATAGTACGATATCGGCACTGATTGTGCTGTTGATGGCTTCTTGCGCCAAACAGAAAGAAGAGTCCGGCAGAGAGATGGAACAACGGTATATTGATGCCTATGTACAGGTGAATTATCCCAATGCTACGCCTACGGGAACCGGCTTGTATTTTCTCGATACACCGCCTACAAGCACAGGTGATAGTCCGGCAACCGGTGATACGCTGTATATGCGCTACACCGTGCGTGATGCTAGTGGTAACATTGCGCAGACTTCTGTTGATTCGTTGGCGGAGCTATTGGGTACCCATTCTTATCAGACCTATTACGGCCCTCAGATTTTTTCTATGGCTTCAGGCGCCGGGATGCTGGGTTTCCAGGAAGCGTTTTCGTACATGAAACCGGGTGATAAGGCGCGAATATTGATGCCCTCATGGCTGTCGAGTTACACTTCGGGAGGCAGTACCTCCTGGAGTGCTATGACCATCTGCGATTTGGAACTCCTGTGTGTAATCCCCGCCGGTAGTATGGCGACATTTCAAACCGTTTCATTGGAAGATTTCAGGGCACAGCATTATAGCGATAAGAATGTTGCCGATTCATTGGAACATAACTGGTATTTTGTAGAGTTGACACCTCCTCTTTCCGACACACTGATGCCGGCCGAAGGCNNGTGGCTGCCTTTCAAGCCAACTCATTGCAAAAGTTTGCTGAGCGTTATAACAATGTTGAAGTTGTTGATACTTTGCCTAATTGGTATTTTACAGAATTAACGCCTTCTACTGTCACGGAGCCTTTGCCGGCCGAAGGTGATACGATTAAACTACGCTACGCCGGTTATCTGTTAGATGGCTTTATGTTCGATACGAATATTAAAGATACAGCCGTATTTGAAGCGGCGAAATATGGCGAAAAAGTAAGCAGCGGCACTACTTTTAACCAGTTAACGGTTATTTATAAGTCTACGGTGACGGATATGGATGTAGTCCCCGGCTTTGGCCATGCTTTAGGGAGAATGCGCGAAGGATCGGAAGCGGTGGTGTTCTTCTCTTCGGACTACGGCTACGGGGCTACCGGCAGCGGTCAGATACCGGCTTATGCTATGTTGCGTTTCTATATCAAAATAGAAAGTATCGGGCGGGTATATCCAACAACAAATTAAGTCGCTAACAACAGAAAAATACAGGGTCTTTTCCGGATATCCACCGTTGTTTTTTTCCATTCGGAAACCGGCATGGTTTTGATGAAGGCGCCGGGCTGTGTGATGTCGGCCGCTATGCACAACAAAGTGCCGGGACGGCAGGTGGTCAGAATATCGGCCAGCAGCGCGTCATTGCGGTAGGGCGCTTCAATAAACAGCTGTGTTTGTCGCTCTGCGGCGGAGCGCTTTTCCAGCATGCGCAACTGCTGTTGCCGTTCGGGCGATTTCACCGGCAGGTAGCCGGCAAAGGCGAAACACTGTCCGTTCAATCCCGAAGCCATGAGCGCCAACAGCAGGGACGAAGGGCCGGTGAGCGGTACTACTTCTATATTTTTTTGATGCGCTAATAACACTAATCGTGCACCGGGGTCGGCCACTGCCGGAACGCCGGCTTCACTCAGCAAACCCACATCCTGCCCTTCGATGGCCGCCTGTAAGTAAGGCGAAATGTCCTGCGTGACGGGCGTGTGTTCGTTCAATTCAAAAAACGTAAGGCTGTCGATGGGCACACCTATTCCCGCCTTGCTGAGGTAGCGCCGTGCTGTGCGCAATTCTTCCACCACAAAATGGCGAATGCCGCGCAAGCTGTTGAGTGTGCCTGTGGGAATCACCGCTTCAATGGGCGTTTCGTCGCCAAGGGGAGCGGGGATGAGGTAGAGTTTACCCGCCGAAGTCATCGAACATGATCATCTCTTTGGCTACGCCGAGATTGTCGAGCATTTTTTCTACTGCCGCATTCATCACCGGCGGGCCGCACATGTAGTATTCAATATCTTCGGGCGCCTCGTGGTTTTTGAGGTATTGGTCGTAAATCACCTGGTGGATAAAGCCTACGGGGCCTGTCCAATTATCTTCGGGTTTGGGTTCCGACAGGGCGATAACGAATTTAAAATTCGGAAAAGCCTTTTCAATGGCGCGAAAATCTTCTTCATAGAACACTTCACGTTTTGAGCGGGCGCCGTACCAGAACGTCACTTTGCGTTTGGTTTTCAGCGTGTGGAACAAGTGGAACAGGTGTGAACGCATAGGCGCCATGCCTGCCCCGCCGCCGATAAACATCATTTCGGCATCGGTGTTGCGCAGGAAAAACTCGCCGTAAGGGCCGGAAATGGTCACCTTATCGCCGGGCTTGCGACTGAAAACATACGAGGAGCAAATCCCGGGATTGACATTCATGAAAGCGCCTTTAGCCCTGTCCCAGGGCGGGGTGGCAATACGGATGTTCAGCATGATGATGTTGCCTTCCGCCGGGTGATTGGCCATGGAGTAGGCGCGGAAAGTGGGCTCG
>DBDM01000051.1 GCA_002293585.1 Bacteroidales bacterium UBA932 | reverse complement strand
ACTGGCAGGTACCGACCTTTACCAACTGCCCCGCGGAGATCAAAACCCTATTTATAGCTACGTGGGACTCAACGCTACCAACAGTGACGTGTTGACTTTTTATATGAACTGTTACACAGTGTTACAAGGAGTTAATGCTGCGGAATACTGGCTCAAAGTGGCCCCGGCATCCGTGAATAAGGCGCTATACCAGGCCGAATATGACTTCTTCAAAGGATTCATACATTTCCTGTTGATAGAACAATTCGGCGGCATAGTAATCAATGACGAATATACTATGAGCCCGCGAACGCAAATGCCCCGTGCTACTTTAGCCGATTCCTATACGTATGTGATCGGCAAATTAACTTCCGCTTTAGCCGGCCCGCTGCCGCAAACAGATAACACGGGCAAGATCTGCAAGGATATTGTGAATCATTACTTAGCCAAAACATATCTCACCCGCGGTTGGGATTTGGGAAATACGAACGATTTTACGCTAGCTAAAGCTGCTGCTCAGGCAGTACTGACTTCACGCGGCGAATCGTTGACACAAACTTTCGCCAACCTGTGGAGTGCATCTAATGAAAACAACAATGAAATCCTTTTTGCCGTGCAGTACGATAAGTCGTCGCTCACTTCCGCTACTACAGGTAATGACCAGGAAGGCCTGTTCGGCCCCTACCTCGGAGGTAATGAACGCACCAACAAATACATGTCTACTCAACTCTATCCTTCCTGGAGCCTGCATTCATGGTATGATCAATATGACGCCCGCTATGAAGGAACTTTTATGCTCACGGTTTGGAAAGAATACTATGAGTATTACACAGCCCCCTCACCGGCAACCACCGAAGTGACCGCAGTNNTCCGCGGGCATTTGGCGCCGCTGCAGAAGAAATGTACCAGGACTATTTGCTGTTGACCGAAGGATTGGATGAAAACGGGCTGTTTAAGAATATGACCATGCAAGATGAAGCCCAAGCTGATAATGTAAAACCCGCAGCCAAAGAGTTTATCAAAAAATGGTGCCCCGAATTTCAGGGCGTGGCTGATGCCAGCACCATTCAACCATGGGGTAGCGGTAGTCCCTTCACCTCTTATATGCGCATATATCCTTTCATCAATCTTACGAGTTTGAGCCCACGGGAAAATGAAACCTTGTGGCGTAGCGGTTACATTAGCGACTATTGTCAACCGGTAATCAAGAAATTTGATATGACCACAATGGAAGTATGGAATCAAAGACAAAGCTATCGCGACATTGTGCTGGCGAGCTTGTCGGAAACCATGTTCCTCTATGCCGAAGCCTGCATAGGTTTAGCCGATTATCCCGGCGCCCAAAACATGATTAACAAGGTGTCGGCGCGCCCGGGCAACCTGAAACCCGGCGGTGTAAGCTTAGATATAACATTGCCTGCTACTAAAGAAGGAGCTTTGGAAGTTTACCTCAAAGAAACCGGAAAAGAATTGGCCGGACAATATTGTGGTCGTTGGCCGGAATTGCGCCGTACCAAAATGTTGGAGTATATGTATACGACCTACAACTATGATGCCACTAATTTAACGGCTACGCAGAGAGCGTTCATGAATTTGCGTCCCATTCCGCAAAATGCTATAGACCTTAACGAAAGTCTCAGTGCTGCCGACCAAAACCCCGGCTACTAGTATCGGACAGCTATATAGAAAAAATCCCCATTTGCAAGAATGCAAATGGGGATTTTTTTATCCAAAAAACAGCAAAACCACTACAAAATTTCCTTCACTGTAGTCAGCATACCTTTATCCAATATAGAAGTAATAAAGGCCGTCAACATATCAAGCAGTCCCGGCACCAAGCTGAGGTCTTCACCCCATATAAATGAGGCTTTCAGCACACCTTCGGCAACAACCTTCGGATCATTGGATGCCCACAGTTGGGCTAATAACGCCAGGATATCCTGTCCGTCATTAGGCGTAATTACATCATTGCCCCGCTTGCCTCCTCTATAATACACACAAATGCCGGCCAAACCCAACACCAATCCTTTAGGCAATTCCTTTTTACACGCCAAATAAATTTTCAACCCCGGCAGATCGCGGGTCTTAAACTTAGGGAACGAATTGAGCATGATGCTGGTGACAAAATGTTTCACAAAAGGATTGCGGAAACGGTCGAGCACATCATTAGCAAATTGTTCCAGTTCGGCTTTAGGTAAATCCAATGTGGACAACAACTCGTCGAACATTACTTTGTGAACGTATTTACCGATCACCGCATCTTCGCATGCCTCACGCACCGTATCAAGTCCGCTCAGGTAAGCCACCGGCGAAAGCACTGAGTGCGGCCCGTTCAGCAGAGTTACCTTACGGTCGTGATAAGGCTTTTCGCAGGGCACGAACAGCACGTTCAGCCCGGCTTTGTCGGCGGGAAATTCCTTGGCTACTTTCTCCGGCGCTTCGATCACCCATAAATGGAAAATCTCCGCCTTCACCACCAGCTTATCCTCTACCTGTATCTTTTCCAGAATTTCGTTAATGGTATCTTTAGGATAACCCGGCACAATACGATCCACTAAAGTGGAATATACGGCGCAATTTTTTTCAAACCATTGCTTAAACTCTTCACCCAGCTTCCACAATTCAATATAGAGTTCTATACACTTACGCAGTTCCGCACCATTATGGAAAATCAATTCGCAGGGAAAAATGATCAGTCCTTTGTCGGACGCGCCTTTAAAGGTTTGGAAGCGGCGATAGAGCAATTGCGTCAATTTTCCGGGATACGTTTTAGCCGGTTTATCGGATAACTTGTCATCCGCAGAAAAAGCGATACCGGCCTCGGTAGTATTGGAAATCACAAAACGCATGTCGGGATTTTCAGCCAACGCCAAATAGCCGCCAAATTCGGTATAAGGATTTACCCCGCGGCTAATCACATCGATCAACTGCACGCTATCTACCGGTTTTCCCTTATCCAAACCCTGCAGGTTAAGATGATAAAGGCCATCCTGACTATTGAGCACATCTACCATACCCTGTTCAATAGGCTGCACCACCACCACACTGCTGTTGAACCCGGCTTTTTCATTCATGTTGAAAATAATCCAATCAACAAAAGCGCGAAGAAAATTACCTTCGCCGAATTGTATAATACGTTCCGGATAGCTATTAGCCTTTACATTCGTTCTATTTAATGCTTTCATAATGATTTTTTCTATTATTCACTTAATCATTGTTCATTATTCATTTATTGCGTACTTTCACTATAATATCCAATGCTTCTTTGCAAAGTACGGTAATGGCCGCCCAATCCTTTTTCTCAATGGCGGCGGCGGGGAACAAATTAGACCCCATACCCACACAGGCTACTCCCGCGTCAAACCATCCTTTCAAATTGGCTTCTTCGGGTTTCACACCGCCGGTAACAATAAGCTGCGACCAGGGCATAGGCGCTTTCAGGCCTTTCACAAAGGCAGGTCCCATCACATCGCCGGGGAACACTTTGATCAGGTCGCAACCGGCTTCCTGCGCAAAACCCACTTCGCTCACCGAGCCGCAACCGGGTGTATACGGAACATTGCGACGGTTGGCCACCTTCGCAATATCGGGATTGAACAGCGGACCTACAATAAAGTTAGCGCCCAGTTGTATGTAGAGCGAAGCGGTGGGTGCGTCCACCACCGAGCCTATACCTAAAATCATGTCGGGACATGCTGCGGACAACCATTTATTCAATTCGCCGAACACTTCGTGCGCAAAATCACCGCGGTTGGTAAATTCAAAAGCCCTCACCCCACCTTCATAGCAGGCTTTGAGCACTTGTTTCGCCACTTCAATATCCTTATGATAGAATACCGGTACCATACCGGTGTTCATCATCACGGACAAGGTTTTTATCTTATTAAATCGTGCCATAAATTTAAATCCTCAAACTTTTAAATCTTTAAATTTTTAAACCTTTAAACTACACAATGGGTTTATACTTCGGCACCAGTGTTTTCATCACTGTCCAGCCAATGAGGTAAGCCACGGCGCAAACACAGAAGATAATGAAATATCCGGCAGGTTTACCTTCAAATCCCATAAATGTCATACCGGTTTGTCCTGCATGATCGAACAACGCGCCTGAACTTTTGTTGATAAGGAATGAACCTATACCGCCGGCCATTCCGCCGATACCGGTAATGGTAGCAATGGCCGATTTCGGAAACATGTCACCCACCGTTGAAAAAATATTCGCCGACCACGATTGATGCGCCGCACCGGCCAAACCAATAATCACAACTGCCCACCAATAAGAGTAGCCTGCGAGCGGTTGCGCCAACAAAGCCAACAGCGGGAAGAACGCAAATATTAACATGGCTTGCATACGCGCCGCATAAGGATTTTTTCCTGTTTTGTTAATGATAATCGTAGGTAATTTTCCACCGTAAAGCGAAATCATCACGATCGTATAAAGGATGGTCAAGGCCCAGATCAATTGACTTTCCGGAGATAAACTCACTCCAAATATCGTCATATCACCCGTAATACATTGTTCTTTCAGGTATTTCGGCATCCAAAAGAGGAAGAACCACCACACACCGTCGGTCATAAATTTACCGAAGGCAAAGGCCCAGGTTTGTTTATATTTAAAGCAATCCAAAAACGACAGTTTTTTCTCCGGCGCTCCGGCAGCAGCAGTGGCAGCGGCTTCGTCTTTATCTGCTGTAATATAGGCCAACTCTTCGGCATTGACCTTAGGATGTTCATTCGGTTTTTTATACATGAAANNTGAAAATCCAAAAGCCCATCCAAACAAATCCTAAAGCCCCGATGATAAGGAAAGCCCATTCCCAACTTGTGGCAGCGGCTAATGGAATAACACACACCGGTGCGATCATTGCTCCGATTGTCGCTCCGGAATTAAAAATACTTGTAGCATAAGCCCTGTCTTTTTTGGGAAAATATTCCGCCGTACATTTGATAGCAGCGGGGAAGTTTCCTGCCTCACCAAGCGCTAATATCGCACG
>DBDM01000184.1 GCA_002293585.1 Bacteroidales bacterium UBA932 | reverse complement strand
AGGGGCGACTTCGAGGCGCTGTTCGAGGTGATGGAAGGCCATCCCGTGACTGTGCGCCTGTTAGACCCGCCCCTTCATGAATTCGTCCCCCACGACGAGAAGGATATCGAAAAGCTGGCCAAGGATTTGGGCAAGTCTTACACAACGGTTAAAGCAAAGATAGAGTCGTTGGCGGAGGTAAATCCCATGCTTGGCCATCGCGGTTGCCGTCTGGGAAACACATACCCCGAAATCACCGAAATGCAGGCGAGGGCAATTATCGAGGCTGCGCTCAACGTCAAGAAAAAAGGTACGCCGGTGAATGTAGAGATAATGGTACCGTTGGTGGGCAACCACAAAGAGCTCAAATACCAGAAGAAGATAATCGACGAAACGGCGAAGGCCGTATTCGGCGAAAGGAACAAGGTGGTGGAGTACTCCGTAGGGACTATGATAGAGGTGCCGCGCGCCGCTGTGACGGCCAACGAAATTGCCGAGGTAGCCGATTTCTTCTCTTTCGGCACCAACGACCTTACTCAAATGACGCTCGGCTTCTCGCGCGACGACATATCCAAATTCCTTCCGGCTTATCTCGAAAAGGGGTTGCTCAAGGCCGACCCGTTCGAGGTGTTGGACGTGAAAGGAGTGGGCCAGTTGGTGCGCGAAGCGGTATTCAAGGGTCGCAGCACGAAGGGCGATCTCAAATGCGGCATCTGTGGCGAACATGGCGGCGAACCCAGTTCGGTGGAGTTCTGCCACTTTGCGGGGCTCAACTACGTGTCGTGCTCCCCGTTCCGGGTGCCGATAGCGAGGCTTGCCGCGGCGCATGCGGCGCTGAAACAGGAATAAAAAACAATTGGCCCGGGATACCCGGGCCATTTATTTTTGGCAATTTTGAATTAGGGCTTGTTTGGATTTTTCCGCCGAAGCTCTTGGTTCACACAAAATAAATTTTGATAAAAACTTAAAAAAAATCTCTCAATTTTAATCCGAAAGACAAAATATAATTTTTTTTCATATCTTTACACCGTAGCCTAATCGCCATCAAACTACCACTTTGAATTAGATACGGCTCAAATATCCCGTTTAGGCAGGTACACCCCTTGGCGTGTGCTTGCTTCTGCAGGGATAAAGGGTGTGGTAGCCCTGATGGCGTGCATTTGTGAGTGCACGCCTTTTTTGTGCGGTTAGGTTTAATGCGGCACTATTGCAAATAACCTAATAAAAGTACAAAAAAATGAAAAAAATTATGTTTTCGGCTATTTCCGTTGTGGTACTGACATGTATGTCTTCGTGTTACAGTACGAAATTGCTTGTCGGGAATGTTGACCCCAAAGAGCCATTGGTTCAGATTAATAAAGAGTGGAACAACCACCTAATAGGGGGCCTTGTTCCGCTTGAAAGTGCAACCATGAAGACATCGGAATATGTGAATAATGCTGAAAATTATGTGGTGAAGACAAATATAAGCTTCTTAAATTATTTAGTCAGTGGAATTACAGGCGGAATTTATACACCCACACAAACTAAATATTACATACCTCTAAAAGATACCAAGTAGAGATATTTTAAAAATTACAGCGAAATAATATTCGCTGCTTAATCAATGATATTACCTAACCTAATAAATGTTACAAAAAAATGAGAAAATTTATGTTCGCCGTTTTGGCAATCGCAGCAATCACATTAACAGGATGCAGTAAAGATGATGAAAGTAATAACCCACTTTCTGGCACAACTTGGAGATATGAAGAAACAATTTATGGAACGATATGTATTCGTGAACTTAAATTTATATCCAACACTGAATGTATGGGAACGTGGAGCGAAGATAACTCCATCATGGATACACATATATCTGGTTCTGAAATGGTCAAATACACATATGCCCATCCTGTCGTCTATTTTTATTCTTTGGATGGGCAACAAACTGTAACTGCTACAATCGACGGAAATACCCTTACTACAAAAGCTGAAGTGGAGGGATGGGATGGTAGATTGGAGACAGAATATATGGAATTTATAAAACAATAACCTTGCAAATAGCCTAATAAATGTACAAACAAATGAAAAAATTAATGTTCGCCGTTTTGGCAATCGCAGCAATCACATTAACAGGATGCAGTAAAGATGATGAGCCAACCTCTATCGCAGGTACAACTTGGTTTGAAGTAGATTCAGAACGTAACGGAAGGTACACATTTACGTCAGATACCTATTGCACATATAATATGGATTCAACGCCCAATTCTGACGGGGTAGAGGCCGTATTTCAATACGAATTAAACTATCCAAACATTACTCTATACTGTATAAGTACGAACTTATATATCGGGCTAACAAACATTTTATTAGCTAACCAAAGAGGTACAATCAAAGGCGATGAAATGACTTTATATAATGATTCAACGGGTGACTATTTAGGCGTGATGAAAAAAAGATAGTAAAACAGACCAATACCAACAAAAAGGGCGGCCAATCTATGACCGCTCTTTTTTTATGACCTTTATGTAAAGTTGCAGGTTGCCAAATCAGTATCCCAATATCCTCATCATCGAGCGGTAGCTCTGCTCCTTGGCGAAAAGACGTGTATAGTAATCTTCGCTGTCGCGGTCGATGATTATGTGTTTCGGCGCAGGGATAAGGCAGTGCTGGATGCCGCCGTAGCCGCCGAGCGACTCCTGGTATGCCCCGGTGTGGAACAGCCCTATGTACTGTGTGTCGCCATTGGTGAGTTTGGGCAGGAAGATGGCATTGGCGTGCGACTCGGCATTGTAGTAATCCTCGCTGTCGCAGGTGAGCCCGCCGAGGAATACACGCTGGTACTCCTTGTCCCAGTTGTTGATC
>DBDM01000066.1 GCA_002293585.1 Bacteroidales bacterium UBA932 | reverse complement strand
GGCTCCTTGAGCAGCAGGCGGCACAGCGCTACGCGCCGGCGTTCACCGCCGCTGAGGTGTTTCACCAGTGCGCCGGGGTCCGGACACTGCAAGGCGTCCATGGCGCGTTCGAGTTTGGCGTCGAGCTCCCAGCCGTTCACGTGTTCGATCTTTTCGGTCAGTTCACCCTGCCGTTCAATGAGTTTGTTCATCTCGTCATCGCTCATGGGCTCGGCAAATTTCGCGTTCACTTCTTCGTATTCGCGCAGCAGGTCTACAATTTCCTGCGTGCCTTCCTGCACAATTTCTTTTACCGTTTTTGTTTCGTCTAATTGCGGCTCCTGCTCGAGGTAGCCCACAGTATAGCCCGGCGCCCATACTACATCGCCCTGATAGGCTGTTTCGATACCGGCAATAATTTTCATCAGGGTAGACTTACCGGACCCGTTGAGACCGATAATCCCTATCTTCGCCCCGTAAAAAAACGAGAGGTAAATATCCTTGAGGATTGCTTTGTTGTTGGTGGGGAGGATTTTTCCCACACCGTTCATCGAGAAAATGATTTTTTCGTCAGCCATAAATTTTTATAGAAATAGCTTCAAAGATACGAAAAAAATCTTATATCTGCAACCGGCAAACGCTATCTTGCATTATTGTAGCTTGATAAGCCGGGTTAACTCGTCCGGGGTGACCCAACTGACGTCGCCGTCGGGAGAGGCCATGCGTTGCCGGCCGGTATCTTTAAGGAACATATCTTCGACGTAGTCCTGCAATATGGCCTGGGAAGCGGTGAATACCAGAGAGCCACGTTTTATCTGGGTGACGAGGCGCTTTCGCACTTGAGGGTCGCGCAGGTAGTGTACGTGGACAAAAAGTCCCTGCTCGTATTCTTCCCGGCTGAGGGAGGCGATCGTTCTTCCCCTGAATTGGTATAATGGCGCTAACCGGGCCAGCATGGCGCTTTTATTTTTCTTGCTTAATTTATAGGCTTCCCAGTAATATTTCCGGGCGTTGAGTGTATCGTCATTGGCTATGTAAGTGTTGGCGCGGGTTAAGGCCAGGTTATACAATTCTTCATCGGAAGGATACAGTAGTTTTTCCGCCTTGTTGAGCAGCTGCAAAGCCTTTCCCCGGTCGTAGGTCTGGCTCAGGCAGGTGGCCAGCAGCATAATTGTTTCGACATTGGTAGTATCGTCCGCATATAATTTTTCAAAGTACGGTACGGCATCGTAGTACAGGTCCTGCCGGTATTTGGCCATCCCGATGTACCGCATATTCACGGCCGAAGAATCCCCGCTGTTCACCAGCATGCTTAGTGTACTGTCTGCCGCCGGATAATTGCTATCCGTAAAATAAATCACCCCTTTGGCCTGTAGCAGGTTGTTATGGCCGGGATTATAGACCAATGCTGTGTCGCAAACATTCATGGCTATTTCTAAAAACTGTTTGCCTTGTTCGGGATTGGAGTGATATAAGCTGAGCCAATTATTGATCAATGTAATGGCTAACGAGGCGTTTTCTTTATTCAGGTCAACGGCCGCACCGTAATAATTAATGGCGGGAAGAAGGTAACCCATCCTGTCCAAACAATCGCCGGCGCCTTTCAGGAAGCTGATGTTGGTGCTATCCTGTTCCAGCAGTCGCTCGTAAAATGCCAGGGACGAATCATATTCTTTCAGTTGAAAATGAAGTTTGGCCAATTGCAATCCGGCATCGAAATTCGTACTGTCCAGCGCGTAGGCTTTTAAATAACTTTCCCTGGCTTCCTGTATGCGCCCTAATTGCAGGGCAGTGCGGCCAACGGCGTTCAGCGCACCGGTGTTTAACGTGTCGCCTGCCAGCCATAGCTTGTAGTATTGCCAGGCTTGCCGGTATTGGGCGCGGTTTTCGCAGTAGTTGCCGGCGGTGCGGGCGCTGTCGGCGCTGTCGGCGCTGATCTCCACCTGCGCAACAACAGTGAAGTAGATGAAGGTGATGAATAGGATGAGGATTGATCTTTTCATGAAAGCAAAGATGAATTACGGTTCATAGTCCAGCGGAAGCATGTCGCCCAGCTTTTGCCGGCTCATTTCGCCGCTGTATAACACGTCATGAAGATTATATAATAAGCCGTTAACGCCGATCAACAAACTATCGGTTTTAAAATAGATAGCTGACGGATATCTTTTTTTGTAACGGATATCCAATTTTTTACGATGGGAATAAAGAGATATTTCTTTGGCTTTGAAATTAGTAAAAGCTTCGGGTTTTATTCGTACTAATTTCTGCGACAGGGTATCGGAAATATTGAAACATTCACCGGATGTAATGCGTTGCTGGCTTTGATTATAGATAGTGAAATTAGAACTGTCGAGGCTATGATTGATCAAATGTTTAAAAAAATGGATGGAAGAACGGTCATAACTATCGTTGCGGCGTTCTTTGATCTTTTTACTGTCCGCTTCCCGATCGATAAACAAAGAGGTGCCGGCAAAAAAAGATTGCCTTGCAGCATCATGTTTCAAGGAATACATTTTATACATTACCTCAAATTCCATCAGGTTAAATTCTATTGTATAACCCAGGTATTTATTGTTTACCACTATGGGCGCATCAGTCTTGGCCGTGAGCGTATTGTCGTTAATGTTATAATATAAGCGAATGTCGTCTTCATTGGTAATTTCGCATGATTTACCGGCCTTTGTTGTTCCCAGGAAATGTTCTTTAAACGCTTTCATCTTTTGGGCGCGGGTAAACTTGTCGCCTTCAATGAGGGCTTCCTTTAGCACATAGCCTTTTTCCTCAAGGTAAATTTCGCCTGTAAAATGATCGAACGGATTTTTTATGATAAGGGTGTTATAGGACAGATGATGGATAATTAAAGGTGTATTTAATTTTTGTTTGGTTTTTAACGTGAATTTCCCGTCGGCGCCGGTGACGGTATACACCGAAGTATTGTCGAGATATACCGTGGCCCCGGGAACAGGCCGGTTATTGGCCTTGTCATACACGGTGCCGGTGATCCGTACATGATCGGCGTTTCCCTGTGCCGGAACGGTAAAATAGAGAAGGAGGGCGAACAGGGTAAGGATTAAATTTTTCATAAAGGCAAAGATAATAAAAATCTGCGTAATCTGGGTTGCTTTGTTTTTTTAGGTATAATATCCACAAAATATTTGGTAAATTCATTTTTCTTTTTTATCTTTGTAGCGCGTCTGGTACGAGTCGCAGGGCGTCTCGTAAGAAGGGGGTTAAATCCCCTATCGCCGGTCGCTTTTTTATTTATAACATATGTACATCTGCTATATTGACGAATCAGGCACGTCTTCTATCCCGGGAAATACATCCCATTTTATATTGGCTGGATTAGCCATTCCAATTCAGAAGTGGAAATATTGTGAAAAGCGGATTGCCAATATTAAAAAAAGTTATGCTTTAGGAGATGATGAGATTCACACAGGCTGGATTATACGCAATTATACCGAATCCCTAATTTTCCTTTGCAAGGGGGCGCATTTATCGTCTGTGGTATGTCTTATCAATCTTGCACTCTTTGAGTCATTAATTCCCGTATAGTCATAATTATAATTTCTTCTCTTTCCCTGTCATATTCAGGGTAAAACATCTTATTCCCCATTGCGTTTTCTCTCTTAAATTCCGCAGAATCACCGTACTTCAGCAGAGTGAATATATCGACAGGCGTTATTAACCACGAGGGTGAAAGCTCATACATAAGTGATTTTATT
>DBDM01000071.1:1016-4364 GCA_002293585.1 Bacteroidales bacterium UBA932 | reverse complement strand
TCGGCACCGGGATAACCGTCATAGCCGGCTTCAAAATCGTCCCCGCCATTCTTGATACGCAGCAAATGACCTTGTTCTATGCCATTTGCCTCTGAAGATGCTGCCAGATAGAGACTACCGCTTTCGTCATACATCACGCAATTCTGCATCAGCTCTCCGTATGCACTTCCTGCCATTTCGCCGGCAAGCGCATTTACTTTGTTGCTCTCGACCGCCATATTGGAAGGATTGATAACCGCAGTCAGGAAGTTGGACGTTGCCACGCCGGTTCTGCCCGATTTGTCCTTGCCAAAATAGAAATAGTACAGTTTACCCGCTTTTTCGTTATAGGTCAGGATGCCTGAGGTCGAGAATACGGTAGCTCCTTCGGGAAGGGGCAGGTCTAAGGTTCCTTCTGCGATGATGCGCATATCGCCGGCATTCAACTTAGTCCAGATAATTTTGTCCGTATTGCCGTTGGCAGCCATGATAATCAGCGTATTGTCGTCCAACCAGGCGTGCGTGTAGCTGCGCACTTTGTATGTATTCTGCACGAATGGCTGCTCCTGAATAACTTCGACGGAATTACCAACGACCTGCAACTTGGTGAAGCGGTCGTTCGAGTTAGGCACCTGATAGTAATATTTTCCCTTAACAATGGCTTCGATTGAGTACGTATTATCTGCGCTTCTAAACTCAACACCGTCATTTTTAATGTCAATCATCGCCATACCGGCAGTAAGCGAATCTACGCTTTTTACGATAGTACCTTCACCCCTGTTCATTCCGCCGTGCCCGCCTACGGTCATAAATATGTCGAAATGATAATCAGCCGTTGCTCCGGGATTCGGATTTGGATTCGGGTCTTTGCCCGGATCATCGTCATCCGAACAGGCATTGAACGAGAGGGTCATTGCAATGACCATAAACATACTGAATAAGAATCTGAACTTTTTCATTTTGATGTAAATATTAATTAGTTAATGAATAATCTGAATTTGGCGAAGAAAGCGCGTCCGGGCTTTTGCTGCTTATAATTGTCATAAGCCGTCTCATCGAAGATGTTTGCACACTCCAGCGCAATGTTGTACTGCCCGCGTTTCCACGAATAAGTAATGTCGGCATTGCAGATGTGCTGTTCCGGGATACGCGCCTTGCTTTCGCGTGCGCCGTATGCCTCCCAGGTAAGGAAGTACCAGTGCACCCACTGGTAAGTACAGCCAAGGCGCAGTTTACTTTCGGGCAGTACTACGTTTTGCCACGTGTAACTTGCCTCTGCATTGCCAAACAGCCACGGCTGATTAGGAACGCGATTGTTGTAGGTAGCCGAAGGCTTCCCGTCGGTTTTGTACTTCTCCCGGTCGCGCGCATCCTGATAGCTGGCGTTAGCCGAGAGCTGCAGCCTGTTTTTCCAGTCGTAGCGCACCTCTCCTTCCACGCCTTTAATGTGCACGCCCGAAATATTTTCGTACTGAAGCATACCGTCCTTTTCCGATACCTTTGCCTGGATATAGTTGTCCGTATAGCGGAGGAAAGCGTTTGCCTCGTAATAGATCGTATGCCCGGATGCGGGACGACAGGTACCGAAGAACCCCATATTGATATTATCGCTGTTTTCGGGCTGCAAAGCCACGTTGGCATAAACGGTAGAGCCGTTTCCCAGCAGCTCGCGCGCAAGGGGGAGGCGCACGCTATGCTCGTAGGAGGCTTTTATTGACAGAGGCTCAATGATGGTGAAGCGCAAGCCGGCGCCGTATCCGAAAAAGTCCCGCGTGGTAGAGCCGGCAACTTCCCTTGAGCCTGTTATGCTTGGCAAGTCGGTTTGCCGGATGTTCAGTTGGTTGATATATTCCTTTACAAAAAAGGTATTGCTCATTCTTTCCCTTAAAAGAGACTGGTTGTAGGAGAGTCCCAGTATATGCTTTGCCATTACATCTTTTGAGGGTTCAAAATCAACTTCTACGTCGTCGTAGCGCTCATTGCTCATACGGTTCAGCAGGTAGTTCACATTAAAGCTGTGCAATTCGTTCAGCCGGTAGTCAAAATTGGCGCGGGCAATGGTTGCCGGGCGTTTATAATGGCGCATTGAACGTGCCCGCCCGGTAATTTCGCTACGCGGACTTACGATATAGTTGCCGTTCCAGTCGTATTTGCGAAATGCGGTATCTATCGTCAGAGAGTGATCCCAGGTGTGTGAAAGAGAGGTGTTCAATTGCAGATTCCTTATGATGAAATTGCGCTTCCGGTAGCGGGCTGAGATATTCCATGCGTCCGATTCCCTTTCTGCCATACCATATACCTTGCTCTGTACGGAGCCGGTTTGCAGCTCTTTAGTGATTTTGGAATAGGAGCCGGAAATAAAAAACGCATCTGCCCACGGCTTATCGGCAAAACCGGCTTCAACCTGTCCGAACAGCGAGAAGTAGCCGTCGTGAAAACGCTTGCGGCTGACCGGGATGTACTTGCGGCTCTCTTCGTCCCAAACCTCAACGCCCTTCATCGTATAGTCATTTTTAGAGTAATTGATACCGATAACCGGTCGGATAACCAGTCCCGTCTTAGGTTCTGCAAACTGTGCATTCAGGTCTGCCTTGTGCGTATGGAATGAACCGGCTCCGTAAGAGACGTCCAGGTAGCTGCGCTGGTTTTTCCGGGTAATGATGTTGATGGCTCCTCCCAGCGCATCGGCGCCCAGATGGGCGGGAACGACACCTTTATATATCTCTATCTGTTCAATAATATTCGCCGGTATATTTGCCAGCGAAACGCCTGAACCCAGCGACGACAGCGGTACCCCGTCAATAAAGTAGCGTACCGAATTTCCCGACAATCCGTTAATAGACAGGTTGAAATCGGAACCGGCTCCGCCTTCTTCGCGGATGCGCACGCTCGTGGTGCGACCTATTATATTATTCAGATTAGCTGAGGAATTTTGCAGCGTTCCTCCGATTTGCAGCACATTGACGGTAAGTGAACCTTCCCGTATCCGTTGCACCGGATTCTTACCGTAAACAACAAGTTCTTCGAGGGCTACCGTACTTTCTTCCGGTACGAAGTCCTGCTTTTCACCGGCTTGAACAGTGGTATCCTTTTTGTTTTTCACCTCACTCTGTACGGATACTTTCTCCTGTCCGTATAAGCCTACCGGAAGCAGACCTGCCAACGTGATTAAAATGAATAAAAATCTCATTCGTAATAATGTTTAATCATTCCAACATCGTGAACCGAGATTCTTACCAAAACACATTAAGCAAGTAATATCCTGAACGGAATATGTATATACGAAAAACTGCCTGAAATGCGTTTGTTCTCAGCCTTAGCCCACGAAAGCTTTACAACATCCTATTTTGGCAGGTCTTCTGACTTACT
>DBDM01000071.1:0-861 GCA_002293585.1 Bacteroidales bacterium UBA932 | reverse complement strand
ATTCCCTTTTCATCACTTTTCCGAGGTAGTTGGAATTGTGACACCAAAAATCGGCGCAAAGGTAATATAAATTACATAATTTCCATCAACTGTTATTGATAAATTCCTTGGAAATTACGGAATAGACGCGCGTTAGGATATAAAAGCCGCGATCAGTCAGCTATTCACAAACACCATTTATTATTATTGGCTCTGTCTGTTGTATTGTGTTATCCTCTACCAACGCCCATTCTTTGTCATTTTTATCAATAAAACCGACTATTCCAAAATCTTGAGTAACAATTAACTTACTGTTACTTTCCGCTTTTTCAAAAATCTTTACTTTTTCATATTTTTTATTGCTGAACATATAATTTTCTGATATAATGGGAGCTGTCTTCTAAAATCGAAAAATACACTTCGTCATTGCGGGCTTGACCCGCAATCCCCTAAAAATCAGCGCTGTTTTTTTTAGGGAGTTCCGCGTCAAGCGCGGAATGACGGGCTTTTGAGACAATCCCAATACCTCTTCGTCTATAATTTTATTTTTTCTATAAGAACAAAAATATTAAAATTTGCTTTACTGTGAATTTCAATGTTGTCATTACAGTGTCCACAATCATTGCTTGTATTATAACTGGTAGTATGATTAATCCTCATATTGCTGACCGGAATTATCAGTGGCGTATTTGCTGTTTTGCTTTCTAAGCGAATAACGCTACCTTCTTCATAAGGAAACCAAGATAAGATATTTTTGTTTAAATCCGGACACATTACATTTCTTCCACAAGTAGAAAGTACACATAAAAGCATAATGAGACCCCCAATATTTAATGTGAGTCTCATAACGATTAATTTTATGATTGTCTGTAATGTTACCTA
>DBDM01000089.1:3937-7600 GCA_002293585.1 Bacteroidales bacterium UBA932 | reverse complement strand
TAATTTGCTCATACAATTCGATGTAACGGTCGGTGATGCCGTTGACCACTTCTTCCGTCATGAGCGGCACCTGTTGTCCTTGCTGTCCGGAAAATCCGTTGGCCATCAGCCATTCGCGTACAAATTCCTTAGACAGCTGATGTTGCTGCTCCCCTTTAGCAAAGCGTTCGGCATACCCTTCGGCATAAAAATAACGTGACGAATCGGGCGTATGTATTTCATCAATCAGGTATATTTTTCCGTCTTTTTTACCAAATTCATATTTAGTATCCACTAAGATCAACCCGCGTTCCTTAGCCATCTGCGAACCGCGCAGGAACAAGTCCATAGCATATTTTTCAAGTTGATTATAATCGCTTTCGCTCACTAATCCGCGACGAATAATATCTTCACGCGAAATATCTTCGTCATGCAATCCCTGTTCCGCCTTCGTGGTGGGTGTGATAACAGGCTGCTCAAAAGCCTGATGCTCACGCATACCGTCGGGAATTTTCACACCGCAAATTTCACGCACTCCCGACTTATACGCTCTCCAGGCGCTGCCGGTGAGATAGCCGCGCACGATCATTTCCACGGCAAAAGGTTCACAACGGTGCCCCACAGTCACCACCGGATCGGGCGAAGCGATGCGCCAATTCGGCACAATGTCGGCCGTGGCGGCCAGGAATTTTGCAGCGATCTGGTTTAACACCTGCCCCTTGTAAGGAATACCTTCGGGCAGCACTACATCAAAGGCCGAAATACGGTCGGTAGCCACCATCACTAAATAATTATTGTCAATAGTGTACACATCACGTACTTTACCTACGTATTTAGCAGTTTGTCCGGCAAAATGGAAATTGGTTTCGGTAATTGCTTTCATATTTCACAAATTATTTTTCTTCGACAAAGCCGATAGTTGATTGTTCATAAAATTCCCGCATAGCTTCCAGGGAGGATATCATGCGGTCGTAATGTTCACGGGTACTAAAAAAGGAAGGATCATTTTCGTACCGGGCTGCCGGCAAGACATAAAAACGCCGTTTCCCGTCGATCACCGGTTTATATGTCCATGTAAAACTATAACCGGCATAGCACACCGTCGTAACATTATCCTTTTTCACCAGGCGCAGGCTTACTGTGGCGCCTATTTCCGTGTTCTCTCGTGTCTGGTTGGAAATAAAATTCCCCAACGAATACACTACAGCGCCCGTCACACTTGAATCGACAGTATATTGCAATTCCATAGGCTGCAACACATGCGGATGTCCGCCGATCACCAAAGGCACTCCGTTACGTTGCAGGAAGGCCGCTAAAGCCCGTTGTTCCTTGCCGGGTTTCAACCGGTATTCTTCGCCCCAGTGCATAACAGCAATTATCACATCCGGCTTCAAATTTTTCGCTACCTCAATATCCGCAGCCATTTGCAGGGTATCGATCAGGTTGACCACCGTAGAAGAAGGCACCGGAATATCATTGGTGCCATACGTATAATTAAGCAGGGCGATACGCATACCATGACGCTCCAAAAGCAGGGGATAACTTTTCCGCCGCTGCGCAGTGTCTAAAAATGTGCCGGTATGGTGTATGCCTAAGCTGTCCAGCATTGTTAACGTGCGGACGATGCCTTTCTTACCCTTGTCGCAGGAGTGGTTATTGGCGGTTACCAGCACATCGACCCCTGCGCGAAGGAGGGCTGCCGGCAGCTCGTCGGGCGCACAAAAGGCCGGGTAGCCGCTGTAAGGTTCTCCCGCCAGGGTTGTTTCAAAATTAGCTATTGTAATATCGGCCCCGGAAAGCACCGGGCGGATGTAGTCGAAACATTCGTCTAAGGCATAGCCGGAGGGCGTTTTGGCTGCATTGATCTGCAATTGGTGCATCATCACATCGCCTACAAACAACAAACTCAGCGTATCTCCGGCAAGCAATCGCCCCGGTGCCAAAAACAATAGAAAAATGACTATCTTTATCTTCATTTGTGCGAAGTTACGCATTTTTTTAATTTTTTCCTTATTTTTTTTGGACATTTTAAATTAAATGCTTAATTTTGAACTTTATTATAATAAATTCGTCTGATGAAAAAGTTTTTGTACATAGTATTAGGTTGCAGCATGTTATTATCGCTAAACAGTTGCGACTGGTTCAACACCACCATTTTAGGCAAAAAATCAAAAGCTGAAATCGCCAAAGGAATCCGGTTGGAAAACCAACGTAAGGATTCGTTGGCGCGTGTAGAACAACAACGTAGGGATTCATTGGCGCGCGTAGAACAGGAAGCTGCCGCCAAAGCGCAACTCGAAGCGCAACAAAACATGCGTTATCACGTAATTGTCGGTTGTTTTAAAACACCGTCAAATGCTGCCCGGATGATGGAGAGATTGACGACCAAAGGCTTTCATCCTGTTTCCCTTAGATTTAAGAACGGATTCGATTGTATATCGGCTCAATCATTTGGTGATATCCATGTCGCATTCAATGCCATGAACGCTTTCATGACTAACAGTGAATTTGCTCCCGGTGATATTTGGGTATACGATACTCATCAGGGACTGCACCTACAATAATTTTTTTTCTATATATATTAAAAAGATTTATTAACATTCGTTTTGTTAATAAGTCTTTTTTGTTTCCTGTACTTCGTTTTCGGGTCATTGTTAATTATTCGGTTAATAAAACATTTTTTTTCATTCGAAAAAACCCGGCAAGTTGATGTAACTTGCCAATCATTTTCGACTAAATTTTATTTACCTTATATTATTAAAACTGATATATGAGCATCAAAGACCCAAAAGCCAAAATTTACGAATACGACGACGCAGTAGCTGCCAGCAAGGTGTATTTCAATGGTGACGAATTAGCCGCTGCCGTGTGGGTGAATAAATATGCCATGAAAGATTCTTTCGGCAACATTTATGAACGTACCCCCGAGGATATGCACCGGCGTTTGGCCAATGAATTTGAACGCATAGAAAAGAAATATCCCAACCCGCTGAGCGTTGACGATATTTTTGAATTGCTGAAAGATTTTAAATACGTGGTGCCGCAAGGCGGTCCGATGACCGGTATAGGCAACGAACAACAAGTGGCCTCCTTGTCGAACTGCTTTGTGATCGGCTATGAACAAGGTGCCGATTCCTACGGCGGTATCATGCGCGTAGATGAAGAACAAGTGCAATTGATGAAGCGCCGCGGCGGCGTGGGACATGACCTGTCACACATTCGCCCGGGCGGCAGTCCGGTGCTCAACAGCGCCCTCACGTCCACCGGTGTGGTGCCGTTTATGGAACGTTATTCCAACTCTACACGCGAAGTGGCACAAGACGGCCGCCGCGGCGCGCTCATGCTCAGCATATCCATCAAACACCCCGATGCCGAACATTTTATCGATGCGAAAATGACGCAGGGTAAAGTGACCGGCGCTAATGTGAGCGTGCGTATCGACGATGAATTTATGCGTTGTGCCTTACACGAAAAATCATACACCCAACAATACCCTGTAGAAGCAACTACGCCTAAGTATAAAAAGGAAATCGACGCCGCCAAGCTGTGGAAAAAAATTATCCACAATGCCTGGAAGTCCGCTGAACCCGGCGTGTTGTTCTGGGACACAATCATTCGCGAATCGGTGGCTGACTGTTATGCCGGTAAAGGATTCCACACCACCAGCACTAACCCCTGCGGAGA
>DBDM01000089.1:0-3905 GCA_002293585.1 Bacteroidales bacterium UBA932 | reverse complement strand
GAAAGCCAAATTCAATAAAGAGCTCTTCAAACAGCACGTGCAAAAAGCCATGCGCCTGATGGACGACCTTATCGACCTCGAATTAGAAAAGGTGGAAGCCATTATTGCTAAAATTGATTCCGACCCCGAAAATTCTGACATCAAGCGCGTGGAACGTGAATTGTGGCTGAAGATCAAAGATAAAGCTATTGCCGGCCGTCGCACAGGTTTAGGCATCACCGCCGAAGGCGATATGCTGGCTGCCCTCGGATTACGCTACGGCACCGACGAAGCGATTGATTTCGCCGTAGACATTCAGCAGACATTAGCCGTTGAAGCTTACCGCGCTTCAGTGATCATGGCTAAAGAACGCGGCGCTTTCCCGGTATTCGATGCCAAGCTCGAAAGCAAAAATCCGATGATCGAGCGCATCTTCAAAGCCGACGAACAATTAGCGGAAGAAATGGTGCGCAACGGCCGCCGCAATATATCCATGCTCACCATTGCCCCCACCGGCACCACCAGCATGATGACCCAAACCACTTCGGGCATTGAACCGGTGTTCCTGCCGGTATNNCCCTCAGGTATCGAACCGGTGTTCCTGCCGGTGTACAAACGCCGCCGCAAGGTAAATCCCAATGATAAAAACGTGAAGCCTTCATTTGTTGATGAAGTAGGCGACGCTTGGGAAGAATACAATGTCTTCCATCATAAATTTATTACCTGGTGTGAAGCTAACGGACATAAAGCCGAAGAAGTATACCGTTATAGCGATGAGCAAATCGATAAGTTGGTAGAAAAGTCACCTTATAATAAAGCAACCTCCGCCGACGTGGATTGGGTGGCTAAAGTGAAGATGCAGGGCAAGCTGCAAAAATGGGTCGACCATTCCATCAGCGTGACCGTCAACCTGCCCGAAAATATCAGTGAGGAGATGGTGTCGGTAGTATATAAAACCGCCTGGGAAAGCGGTTGCAAAGGTATTACCGTATACCGTGAAGGCTCACGTACCGGCGTGTTGGTGTCGAATAAAGAGAAAAAACAGGAAGACGAAAACGTCATGCCGAAAAAACGTCCGGAAATTTTGGACTGCGAAGTGATACGTTTCAAAAACGGTCATGAGCAATGGATTGCGCTGGTAGGTCTCTACAAAGGCCGTCCCTACGAAATCTTCACCGGTATTGTCGACGAAGATGTGCGCCCCATTCCGAAGACAGTGACTATGGGCTCTATCATTAAAGTCAAAGATAAAAAAGGCTCACGCTACGATTTCCAATATACCGATAAATACGGCTACACCAATACGCTGGGCGGCATTTCGCACATGTTCAATAAAGAATACTGGAACTACGCCAAATTGATCTCGGGCGTATTGCGCAACGGTATGCCCATCATCGACGTGGTCAACCTGGTGCAGGGACTGGAACTCGACAGCGAGGCCATCAACACCTGGAAGAATGGCGTAGAACGTGCGTTGAAACGTTATATTCCCGACGGCACGAAGGTGGAGACCGGACAAACCTGCAGCAATTGTGGCTCCGACTCACTGGTGTACCAGGAAGGTTGCCTCACCTGCAACAGTTGCGGTTACTCGAAGTGCGGATAAAATGATTTGTTTTCCTCATGCGAAAATTAATCTCGGGCTGCATGTGCAAAGCAAGCGGCCCGATGGTTTTCATAACATAGCTACACTCTTCTACCCTATTCCTTACCATGATATTTTGGAAGTCGTACCTGCCGCTTCTACAGCCTTACATGTTTCGGGACTATCCGTAGAAAGCGCTCTCGAAGATAATCTTTGCATGAAAGCCTACCGACTGTTGGAGCGCGACTATCCACTTCCGCCTGTAGCTATTTATTTACACAAGGCCATTCCCATGGGGGCAGGCTTAGGCGGCGGTTCCTCCGATGCCGCCCACACTTTGCTGATGCTGAATAACCTGTTCCGGCTCAACATTCCCGAACAGCAACTATTTGATTACGCTGCAATGCTCGGAAGCGATTGTCCGTTCTTCATCCAATCCCAACCGGCGCTGGCCGGCGGGCGCGGGGAAATACTACAATACACCCACTTCCGTTTAAAAGGTTACTACTTGCAACTGGTGTTCCCCGGAGTGCACGTGAGTACGGCGGAAGCCTACGCAGGCATCACGCCAAAGGAACCGGCAATGCCGTTGGAAGAGATATTAAAATTGCCGGTAGCGCAATGGAAAAACAGCTTAGTCAACGATTTTGAAACAAGCGTATTTGCCCGGTATCCTCAGCTGGCCGGTCTTAAAGATCAATTATACGCACAAGGCGCCGTGTATGCGGCTATGAGCGGCAGCGGTTCTGCCCTGTTCGGATTGTTTGAGGCTATGCCGGACAGTTTGCCGGGTAGCCTCACCATATCCTTCAATTGATATACATAAAAATTCAATACATGATTTCCGCAACGGTAAATTTTAATAACCTGCGGTTCACTGATCGTTTGAAAATAGTCGCTAAACAAGGCCTGCGGATCGGTAAAATCAAAACTGGAAGTCAGGTACCAGGCATCCATACCCTCATAAAAACCGCCGCGATCATTGTTGATCCACGCAAATTTATGAATACGGTCGAGTTCGCCGAGCGCCAGCACATAAGTATGGTTAGGCTCCGCCACATAATAATCAAGATTGGCCGCCGGGAACCAGCGGTAGGAGATAATAGGCGCTCCCTCCGGCATGGCGCCGCTATTTTCCGCTGCCTGCTGTATCGCGGCAAAGCCTTCGCCTGCCTGCCGCCATCCGTACATATCCAAGGAAAAATCATACTTGCCCAACTCCGTGCCGTCGGGGTGTTCATCCAAGTTTAAAAAACCTGTTTTTATCTGTAGGCAGGCGATAGATAAGCCAACGACCAGCAACGACAGTCCGGCGATATTCCATCCGGAAAAATAGCGAAAAGACGTATATTTCTCATCTATCCACGCAGCGGCCAAAGGAATGAGCGTCACTAAGGCAGGAGCGCTCCAATGCGGCAGGGTGGAACGGAAGCAGGCGATCAGCCAAAAGCCGATGATCACCGGCAGGGACACCCACAGCAGCAGTCTCCCCCACTGCCTGTCAATGAATGAGCGCTTGCGGAAAAAAGCCGTCACGGCAATAATAGATACTATAAAATTTACCGGGTTGTTGTATAAAAATTCACCGGCCAACTCCACGCCCAGATAGTCGGGGCGGAAACGCATAAAATCATTGACCCTTCCGTAATGGTAGGTAAAACTGATAAAATCATTTTGCAGGTTCCAGATAAACACCGGTAACATACACAGTGCAGTGATGGCCACAGCCCCCCACAGAGCCGGACGCTTTAAGCAAGGGCGATTAAAGAAAAGAATATATCCAACCAATCCTCCCCACAACGACAATGCTGTGTATTTCGACAAAAAAGCCAATCCGATAAATAACCCGGACAATAGCATCGCGCGGTTCCGGCCGGTAAAGGCATTAGTTTCATCAAACATTTTAGTGAACAGCCATAACGTCATCAGCCAGCAAAACGACAAAGGCGCATCGGGCATGATGAATGTACCGCTAATGATAAATGCGTAGATTGAGGCCGTATAAAGCAAGGCTGCTACCCATCCCGTACGTTCGTTTTTCACGGCAACACCAATACGAAAGATCAGCCAGGTGTTCACAGCGCCAAAAATAACGGCGCTTAAACGGAAAGCCAACTCGCCGGTAAAGGCCATGCCCAATGAAGTAAGCCAGATCACCCAGCCCACCATCGGCGGATGATCGAAATGGCTCCAATCAGGGTACATTGCAAAAAGGCGGTAATATACCTCATCGTTACCCAACTCGAAAGTAGCGGCTAACAACAAGCGGATCAGGGTTGATGCCCCGATGAGTATCCAAAGTGCTTTCTTATACATGGATAAATTACGAATTACAAATTAC
>DBDM01000206.1 GCA_002293585.1 Bacteroidales bacterium UBA932 | reverse complement strand
GAAGGTGGTGGCTAAGCTAAAAGAGCAAGGCATCAACAAAACGGACATCTCGCGCGACGAGTTTCTGCAACACGCCTGGGAATGGAAAGAGAAACACGGCGGCATCATTCTGGAACAGCTGAAAAAACTAGGTGCTTCGTGCGACTGGGATCGCACCCGTTTCACCATGGATCCGGCGCTGAGTCAGGCGGTGATCGATACGTTCGTGCATTTTTACAAGCAAGGCCGGATTTACCGCGGCGTGCGCATGGTGAACTGGGATCCGCAGGGAAAGACTGCCGTGAGCGACGAAGAAGTTATACGCAAAGAGGTAAACAGCAAATTATATTACATCAAATACAAGATACAAGCCCCCCCCGCCCCCCAAGGAGAGGCTTTTCTCATCATTGCCACCACACGTCCCGAAACCATTATGGCCGACGCCGCCATTGCCGTAAACCCCAACGATGAACGGCACCTGCACCTGCACGGCAAAACCGTATTCATACCGCTCATCAACAAAGAAATTCCGGTGATTACCGATGATTACGTGGCTACCGACTTCGGCACCGGCTGCCTAAAAGTGACGCCCGCCCACGATATCAACGACTACGAAATAGGGCTGCGCCACCAACTGCCGGTGATCGATATTCTCGACGACGATGGTCGCCTCAACGCGAAAGCGCAGATTTTAGTAGGCGAAGACCGCTTTGCCGCACGTAAAAAAATCGTGCAACTGCTGGAAGAAGCCGGTCATTTGGTAAAGGTGGAAGAGTACAAAAGCCAGGTGGGTTTCTCGGAACGC
Organism: Bacteroidales bacterium UBA932; assembly: GCA_002293585.1. GTDB lineage: Bacteria > Bacteroidota > Bacteroidia > Bacteroidales > UBA932 > UBA932. The sequence goes on along the minus strand of DBDM01000206.1, from coordinate 2,939 downwards.
ACCGATGCGGTCATTGAGCCGCGCCTTAGCCTGCAATGGTTTTTGAAGATGAACGAGCTGGCCAAACCCGCCCTTGATTATGTATTGAATGACGAAGTAAGGCTCATTCCCGACAAGTTCCGCAACACCTACCGCCACTGGATGGAAAATGTGCGCGACTGGTGCATCTCACGCCAACTATGGTGGGGACAACGGATTCCGGCATGGTACCTGCCTAAGGGTGAGATCGTGGTAGCACCCAATGAAGATGAAGCGCTGAAAGTCGCACAGGCCATTGACCCGCAGCTGACGCTCAAAGATATTACACAGGATGAAGATGTGGTGGACACCTGGTTCTCGTCGTGGCTATGGCCTATCAGCGTGTTCGATCCGCAAGCCTGCGGCCGGGAAGGACACCAACCCAACGCCGACCTGCAATATTATTACCCGACCAATGATCTGGTAACAGCTCCCGAGATCCTGTTCTTCTGGGTAGCCCGCATGATGATGGCCGGACACGAATTTACGGGCAAAGCGCCGTTTAAAAATGTGTACCTCACCGGCATTGTGCGCGACAAGCTGGGACGTAAGATGAGCAAGTCGCTCGGCAATTCGCCCGACCCGCTGAAACTGATAGCCGACTACGGCGCCGACGGTGTACGCATGGGCATGCTCCTCACCTCGCCCGCCGGCAACGACCTGCCCTTTGACGAAAGTTTATGCGAGCAGGGACGTAATTTCAACAATAAAATATGGAATGCTTTCCGACTGGTGAACGGCTGGGAAACAGCCTCCGGCATAGCGCAACCCAAGGAGGCGAAAGACGCCGTAGCATGGTTCGACACCCTGCTCAACGCCGCCATCATTGACATTAACGACCAATTGGAGAAATACCGCCTTTCGGAAGCGCTGATGAGCATTTATATCCTCTTCTGGACCGAATTTTCATCCTGGTATCTGGAAATGGTGAAACCCGCCTACGGACAGCCCATCGACCAAATTACCTACGACAAAACGATGGACTTTTTCGACCGCTTGTTGCGTATCATGCACCCTTTCCTGCCGTTCATTACCGAAGAATTATGGCAACAATCGGGCAACCGCAAGGAGGGCGAAAGTATTATGGCATGCGAATGGCCTAAGGCCGGAGCGCCGGACAGCGCGCTCATCAAAGACTTCGAGCGGGTGAAAGAAATTACCGCTACCGTGCGCGCATTGCGCCAGGAGAAAGGCGTATCGCCCAAAGAAGCATTGATATTGTATGCCAAAACAACCATCTCTTACCCTGAAATTATTTGTAAGATGGCGAACCTTTCGGCCATAGAAACGGTGGACAGTCAACCGGAGTGCACCACGCCTTTCCGGCTCGACACCTCGGAATATTTCCTGCGCTTAGCCGTAAACATCAATATAGAGGAAGAACTGGCCAAGCTCAATGAAGACTTAGCCTATCAGCAGAAATTCTTAAATTCGGTAAACGCCAAGCTCAGCAACGAAAAATTTGTAGGCAGCGCCCCGGCTCAGGTGGTAGCCCTTGAGCGCAAGAAACAATCCGACGCCGAAGCCCGCATCAAGGCAATTCAGGAACAAATTACGAATCTTCAGATCGACGAAGTCAATTACAAAGCGCAAATTACGAATTAGAAAATTTGTTTTTCTCGAAAAAATATTGTACCTTTGCAGCCCAAATAAAAGGAGGTGGTTGCATTATGATAATAGTACCTATCAAAGAAGGCGAAAACATTGAACGCGCGTTGAAAAAATTCAAACGCAAATTTGAGAAAACCGGCACCGTACGCGAACTGCGTGCACGCAAAACGTTTGTGAAAAAATCCGTTCTACGCCGTGACCAGGTGAAAAAAGCCGTTTATCGCCAACAAATGCAATTGCAAGAAGAATCCCTTTAGGCATTAAAGCAACACATTAATATTCAACGTATTAATGATTAATAAAAAGATGACATTACAAGAATTTTGTAATGTCGTTTTTTTACATAACTTTGATACTTGTAAATATCCATATTTATTTCTATATTTGAAAAAAGTTAATAAGTATGTTTGCCGACTACATCAACTACTTACGCGCTGAAAAGCACTACTCCTCCCGGACAGTAGAGTCCTACCTGCAATGTGTGCAGCAGTTTTTTGACCACGCCGGCATCAAGGATCCCGACAAAGACAGCGGAAAGGTGCGATCCACCGATATCCGCGCATTTTTAGCCGACACGTTGAAAGACGGGCAGAGCGCCCGCACGGCGAACCTCAAGCTCAGCGCCCTCAATAATTACTTCAAATTCCTGCTCCGCGAACAAAAAATTACAGCCAACCCCTTGCAGAAAGTCACACGGCCAAGGACCAATAAACGCCTGCCTTCCTTCTTTGAAGCCAAAACCCTCAATAAAGTACTTGATACCACTTATTCCGAAACGGATTTCATCACCCGCCGCGACCAACTCATCGTAGAATTATTGTACGTTACCGGCATGCGCCGCGCCGAATTGATCGGACTTACTGTCAACCACCTNNTTCCTCAACGAAAAGATACTACGGGTAACCGGCAAAGGCGATAAGGAACGGGAAATTCCGCTGACGGCGGAAATGGCACACAAATTGCAGGAGTATTTACAGGTATTGAGGTTGGCTTATCCCTCAGCCGAGTATTTGTTTTTAACGCACAAAGGCAGTCCGTTATATCCCTCGGCAGTGAATAATATTGTAGAAAAATACCTGACAAAAGAAGGAATCAATGGAAAAAAAAGTCCGCATACGTTACGGCATTCATTCGCTACCCATTTATTAAACAACGGCGCCGCNNCGCTAACAACGGCGCCGACCTCAATAGTATAAAAGAAGTGCTGGGACATGCCAATTTAGCGGCGACACAGGTTTACACTCATAATTCATTTGAACAATTAAAAAAAGTATATCAAAAAGCGCATCCGAGGAAGTGACTAAACTAAG
>DBDM01000215.1:3348-7892 GCA_002293585.1 Bacteroidales bacterium UBA932 | reverse complement strand
CAATTAACAAGTCTGCATTTTGTTAATAAACCGATGTAAATAATTAATTTTCAAATAATAATAAATTTACAAGTCTATTAAAAACTTGTTGAAAAAATGTTTATTTCCAGTTGATTTTATTTATTAAAAAAAAATGAATAACTTTGAAGAACAATAAATATGTTGGTATTATTATGCAAAATTTGATTTATAGTGCTATCACCTCCTTGATAATTACATTTTTAGTAATGCCGTTATTTGTGAAATTCCTGCAACGCATCCACGTTATGGACCAGGGAGGGCGGCGTAAGATACACAAGGGTGTTACTCCTTCCATGGGGGGCGCGGTGGTGTTCGTGGCATTTTTGTGTGCTTTGCTGTTATGGTTTCCGGAAGGTGTGGGGTATAGTCCGTGGCGCTATGTTACATCGGCGCTGGTGTTGATGGCGTTGATCGGCGTGAGGGACGATGTTATTCCTATATCGGCTCTTATTAAGTTTATTACACAACTTGTAGCCGCCAGCTTAGTGGTGATTTACGGAAAAATATACCTGCATTCGTTCTATGGCCTTTTTGGTATTTATGAATTGCCCGAATGGTTTGGCATGGCGTTTAGTATTGTTTTCGTAGTGTTTATTACTAACGCATTTAATTTGATCGACGGTATTGACGGTTTGGCCGGTAGCATTGCTTTTGTGGTGTTTACTTTTCTGGCCTTGTGGAATTACTGGGTGGGTAATCATGAAATAGCTGTTTATCTGGCGTGTTTTATAGGTGCAATAGTCGGTTTCCTGTATTATAACTGGCAACCGGCCTCTATTTTTCTAGGAGACACCGGTTCATTGGTCACGGGCATGCTTTTGGCGTTATCTACACTTAAGTTTATTGAACATAACGGCGCCCTGGTAGACTTCAACCCCTATAAACTCCATGCCGTATTGAGCGCCGGCGTAGCATTAGTGTTGCTGCCGATGTTTGATACGATACGGGTGTTTATACAGCGGATACTCAAAGGACAATCGCCGTTCACACCCGATAAACGTCACGTGCATCATGCGGTGCTGCGCAGGGTGCATACCCATGCGAGAGCTACACGGATCATTGTAGGTTATTATATTCTTGTAGCTGCTGCGGTGTTGTTCGTAAGTTGGAGAAATCTTCTGCCCGATTGGATCATATTGCTGGCTTTATTCGTGGTGTTGTTAGGGTTCGATCGTTATATCAACTACGTGTTATTGCACCTGCATAAAGAACAATAGTTTTATTGCCGTCTTATTTTTTGTTCCCACCGCCAGGCTGAACGCAGCGTATCCTCAATGGTTTCTTTAGCTGTCCATCCTAATACGTTATTTGCTTTATGCGGATTAGCCCATACCTGCTCAATGTCGCCCTCGCGGCGGCCGGTGATGCGGTAAGGCAGCGTTGCACCTGTGGCTTGTTGGAAAATGTTGACCAGTTCCAGTACCGATAACCCGCGGCCGGTGCCGATATTAAAGGTTTCCACCTTGTCGGCGGCGCGGTTTTCCAATAAACGTTCAATCGCTATCACGTGCGCTTTGGCTAAGTCTACCACATTGATGTAGTCGCGTATGCAACTGCCGTCGGGGGTATTGTAGTCCTTGCCGAATACGCTGAGTTCCTTGCGCAGTCCGATAGCAGTTTGGGTGATGAAAGGCACGAGGTTTTGCGGCACGCCGATAGGCAATTCGCCGATCTCAGCGCTGGGATGCGCACCTATGGGATTAAAATAACGCAGGAGGATACTTTTCAACGGAGCGCCGGAATAAGCAGTGTCGCGTATAATTTCTTCGTCGATCTGTTTGGTGTTGCCGTAGGGCGACATGGCCGGTTTTACCGGTGCATCTTCGGTCACCGGCAACACGTCGGGCTGACCGTAGACTGTGCAGGACGAAGAGAATACCAGGTTCGGCGCGTTGTTGGCGATCATAATTTCCAACAGGTTGATGAGCGATTGCAGGTTGTTGCGGTAGTAGAGCAAGGGTTTTTCCACACTTTCGCCTACGGCTTTGCTGGCAGCAAAATGAATGACCGCCTTGATGCCTTTATGCTTGTTAAATACATCTGCTAATTTTTGGTAGTCGCAGCAGTCTACTTGTTCAAATTGCGGTTTGATGCCGGTGATGCGGGTAATGCCGTCCAGCACTTCAATGTTGGAGTTCGACAGGTTATCGACAATGACTACTTCGTAGCCCGATTGTTGTAGTTCTACCACTGTGTGGGAGCCAATGTAGCCGGTACCGCCGGTCACCAAAACGAGTGGAGAATTGAGAGTTGAGAGTTGAGAGTTATTATTCATATTTAATTTATTATTTATTATTTTTTTACAAGTTAAGCGTGAAGCGTAAAGCGATTTTCTTAGTCTCTTAATCTCTTAGTCTCTCGTCTCTTAGTCTCTCGTCTCTTGTCCCTTGCCTGTACCACTCATACACTTTCCTGATGCCCTCTTCCAAAGGGGTGCTGTGTTTCCATCCGAGACTGTGGAGTTTCGATACATCCAACAACTTGCGGGGCGTACCGTCGGGCTTGCTTGTGTCGTTCACAATTTTTCCTTCGAAACCGGTGATTTTCTTTACTAATTCGGCCAGTTCGCCGATGGAAAGGTCTTCGCCGGCGCCCACGTTTACGTGTTGTTCGCCGTTGTAGTGCAACATCAAATAGACGCAGGCGTCGGCCAGGTCGTCGACGTACAGAAATTCACGCTTGGGCGTTCCGGTGCCCCACATCACCACTTCTTTTAATTGTTGCAGTTTGGCTTCGTGAAATTTGCGGATGAGCGCCGGCAGTACGTGGGAGTTTTGCAAATCGAAATTATCGTTGATGCCGTACAGGTTGGTAGGCATGGCCGATATGAAATTACAGCCGTATTCGCGGCGGTAGAACTTGCAGAGTTCAATGCCGGCGATTTTGGCCACCGCGTAGGCCTCATTGGTTGCTTCGAGCGGACCGGTGAGCAGGTATTCTTCTTTAATGGGCTGTGGCGCCATCTTCGGATAGATGCAGGAGCTGCCTAAGAACAACAGTTTTTTGACATTATGTTGACGTGCCGCTTCAATAATGTTGCTTTCAATCATCAAATTATTATAGATGAATTGGGCAGGGTAGGTGTTGTTGGCGTGAATGCCGCCCACTTTGGCCGCTGCCAGGAATACATAGTCCGGCTTTGCTGCGGCAAAAAAGTTGTTCACCGCCTGCTGGTCGATCAGGTTCAACTCTTTGCTCGACGGCGCAAGAATGTGGGTATAGCCTTTGTTTTGCAGTGCGCGGACAATGGCCGAACCCACCATGCCGTTCCCGCCGGCCACATATATTTTATCGGTAATATTCATTTTTTTTAAATTCTTGGAACGCAGATGACGCGGATTCAGCAGATTTACACGGATTAAATACAAAAGTTTCCCGCAGAACTCGCAGATTTTCTCAGAAAAATATCCGCGACTATCCGTTAAATCTGCGTCATCCGCGTGCTATTGTGTTAGTACTTTATTCTTGAATTATTCATTTTTTCAACATATTCATAATCGAATCGCGCCATGCGGCGTACCAGTTCCGGGAAGGGCGTTTGCACAGGGTTCCAGCCGAGCAGCGTTTTTGCTTTGTTGGGATTGCCCAGCAGTTGTTCCACTTCGGTGGGACGGAAGTAAGCGGGGTCTACTTCTACCAAGACCTTGCCTGTTTTTTTGCAGATGCCTTTTTCATCCGCTCCTTTGCCTTGCCATTCGAGTTCAATACCCAGTTCTTTGAAGGCCAGGGTGCAAAATTCGCGTACGGTGTGCATTTCGCCGGTAGCGATGACAAAATCTTCCGGCTTGTCGTGTTGCAGAATCATCCACATGCACTGCACGTAGTCTTTGGCGTAGCCCCAGTCGCGCTGTGCGTCGAGGTTGCCGAGATAAAGTTTTTTCTGGTAGCCGCGAGCTATGCGTGCTGCGCCCAGCGTGATTTTGCGGGTGACAAAAGTTTCGCCGCGCCGCTCGCTTTCATGGTTGAACAAAATACCGTTCACGGCAAACATACCGTAGGCTTCGCGGTAATTTTTAGTAATCCAGAAACCATATAACTTAGCTACGGCGTACGGTGAGCGGGGATAGAAAGGTGTTGTTTCGCTTTGGGGCACTTCCTGCACCAATCCGTAGAGTTCGGAAGTGGACGCCTGATAAATTTTCGTTTTCTTTTCCAGTCCGCAAATGCGCACGGCTTCAAGTAGCCGGAGGGTGCCTACGCCGTCGGTTTCGGCAGTGTATTCGGGCACTTCGAATGATACTTTGACATGCGATTGTGCCGCGAGGTTATAGATTTCATCGGGCTTGATGGTTTGAATCAGCCGGATGAGGTTCGAGGAGTCGGTCATATCGCCGTAGTGTAGCTGTATCTTACGGTCCTTGTGCATATCCTCAATCAAATCGTCGATATAGAGGTGCTCAATTTTGTGTGTATTGAACGACGAAGCCCTGCGGATAACACCGTGTACATTGTAGCCTTTTTCGAGCAGGAGTTCGGCTAAATAGGAGCCGTCCTGTCCGTTAATGCCGGTAATCAACGCTGTT
>DBDM01000215.1:0-3332 GCA_002293585.1 Bacteroidales bacterium UBA932 | reverse complement strand
GATGGTCTTTTTCAGTCCTTCTTCGAGTTGTACTTTAGGTTCCCATCCGCCGAGCATTTTCTTTGCCAGCGTAATGTCCGGTTGGCGTTGCTTAGGATCGTCGGCAGGTAGTGGAAGGTATACGATTTTTGATTTGGAGCCGGTGAGTTTGATTACCATCTGTGCCAATTCGAGCATGGTAAATTCATTGGGATTGCCTGTGTTCACCGGGCCGGTAAAAGACTCCGGCGTGGTCATCATGCGCAGCATGGCTTCCACCAGATCGTCGACGTATTGGAAACTGCGGGTTTGCGTGCCGTCGCCGTAAATGGTAATGTCTTTACCCTGCAAGGCCTGGATAATGAAGTTCGACACTACGCGGCCGTCTTGCGGGTGCATGTAAGGCCCATAGGTGTTGAATATGCGGATAATTTTTATTTTTACGCCGTTCTGACGATGGTAGTCCATGAACAGGGTTTCGGCGCAGCGTTTTCCTTCGTCGTAGCAAGAACGGATGCCGATAGGGTTCACGTTTCCCCAGTAACTTTCGGGCTGGGGATGCACGTGCGGGTCGCCGTAGATCTCGCTGGTAGAGGCTTGCAGTATGGTTGCCCTGGTGCGTTTGGCCAAGCCAAGCATATTGATAGCGCCCATCACCGAGGTTTTAATGGTCTTGATAGCGTTGTACTGGTAATGCACAGGCGAAGCAGGACAAGCCAGGTTGTAAATTTGGTCTACTTCCGCCATAAAAGGGTTAATCACATCGTGCCGCACCAACTCAAAATGGGGATGGTCCAACAGCCGGATAATATTATTGCGTGATCCGGTGAAATAATTGTCGAGACAAATTACTTCATTCCCTTCTTTGAGCAGACGTTCACAAAGGTGTGAACCGATAAATCCGGCGCCGCCGGTCACTAAAATACGTTTCATACTATTCTTATCTTTTTACCCTTCACCTTTCACCTTTCACCTTTTACCTTTCACCTTTTACCTTTCACCCTTCACCCTTTTCCGGCGCTCCGCTACGCAGGAGCGAAAGCAAAACATACAAAGATCAATAATTCCTAATACAGCGGANNACCCTTCACCCTTTATACGCCTAATCCGTAATAAGTAAATCCTTGTTTTGTCATTTCCGCCGGTTCGTAAATATTTCGTCCGTCGAATAACACCGCCGTTTTCATATTCTCGTGCAGGCGTTGCCAGTCGGGCAGCCGGAACTCTTTCCATTCGGTAACGAGCAAAATAGCATCGGCGCCTTTGGCCGCGGCGTAAATGTCGTCGCAATACGTGATGCTGTCGCCTAATTTGCGTTGCGCCTCGTGTACGGCTACCGGGTCGTAGGCGTAGACCTTACATCCGGCGGTTAATAATTTTTCAATAATCGCCAACGAGGGCGCTTCGCGCATATCGTCAGTTTGTGGCTTGAACGACAGTCCCCACAGTGCAATGTGCTTGCCGTTGAGATCTCCGTTGAAATGTCTGTATAGTTTGCGATAAAGCAGTGTTTTCTGGTCTTCGTTCACTTCTTCTACGGCTTGCAGTACGCGCATGTCGTAGTTGTGTTCTTCGGCAGTTTTGATGAGCGCTTTCACATCTTTCGGGAAACAGGAACCGCCGTATCCGCAGCCCGGATACAGGAATTTAGCGCCTATGCGCGGGTCGCTGCCAATACCCCTGCGCACGTCGTGCACATTGGCGCCCATGCGTTCACAAAGGTTGGCAATGTCGTTCATGAAGCTGATGCGGGTAGCCAACATGGCATTGGCGGCATACTTGGTCATTTCAGCCGAAGGGATATCCATGAAAATAATAGGGTGACCGTTCAGTGTAAAGGGCTTGTACAATTGTTCCATGATATTTCGCGCCCTGTCGCTGTCAACGCCCACCACAATGCGGTCGGGACGCATGAAGTCGTCAATGGCGGCGCCTTCTTTCAGGAATTCCGGATTGGACGCCACATCGAAAGGAATGTTCACGCCGCGTGTGTCTAATTCGGATTGTATGGTTTGCCGTACTTTTTCGGCCGTGCCTACGGGTACGGTGCTTTTGGTAACGAACAGCACATATTGTTGCATGAGGCGTCCCACCGTGGCAGCCACGTCGAGCACGTACTTGAGGTCGGCGCTGCCGTTCTCATCAGGCGGCGTGCCCACAGCACTGAACACCACATCCGTGTGGTGCATGGAAGCGGCTATATCGGTGTAAAAATGCAGGCGACCGGCTTTCACGTTCTTGTGTACTAACGTGTCGAGGTCGGGTTCGTAAATGGGAATAATACCCTTGTTGAGATTATCGATTTTTTGTTTGTCGATGTCAATACAACTTACATCCACGCCCATTTCTGCGAAACAGGTGCCGGTGACTAAGCCAACATATCCGGTACCGACGATAGTTATTTTCATAGTTTATCTATCTTTGTACATATTATCATAATATTTTTGGTAATCGCCGGAGGTGACATGATCCATCCAGGCCTGGTTGTCGAGGTACCATTGAATAGTCTTTTCAATGCCTTCTTCAAATTGCAGGGAGGGCGACCAGCCTAACTCTTTATGCAGTTTGGTAGAATCAATGGCATACCGCAAATCGTGTCCGGCACGGTCGGTCACGTAGGTGATTAATTTTTCCGAAGCGCCTTCCGGCCGTCCCAGCAGCCGGTCGGCCACCTTGATCATCACTTTAATCAGGTCGATATTTTTCCATTCATTGAAACCGCCTATGTTGTAGGTGTCGCCTGTTTTTCCTTTATGGAAGATCAGGTCAATGGCGCGGGCGTGGTCTTCCACAAAGAGCCAGTCGCGCACGTTTTCACCTTTGCCGTACACCGGCAGCGGCTTGTTGTGGCGGATATTATTAATGAACAGGGGTATCAACTTTTCAGGAAATTGGTAGGGGCCGTAGTTATTGGAGCAATTGCTGATTACTATGGGCAGCTTGTAGGTGTTGTGGAATGCCCGCACGAAATGGTCGGACGCCGCTTTGGAGGCCGAGTAGGGCGATTTGGGGTCGTAGGGCGTGGTTTCCAAAAAGAAGCCGCCGTTGTCCAACGAGCCGTACACCTCGTCGGTGGACACATGGTAGAATAATTTTCCTTCCATGTTGTCTTTCCAATATTCTTTAGCGGCTTGCAACAGACTGAGCGTTCCCATCACGTTGGTCTTAGCAAAGGTGAAAGGGTCGGTGATGGAGCGGTCTACGTGCGATTCCGCCGCCAGGTGAATGACACCGGTAATTTGATGTTTGGCGAAAATGTTGGCCATTTGTTCGTAATCGCCAATGTCGGCTTTCACGAAACGGTAGTTGGCCTTGCCTTCCACGTCTTTGAGGTTGGCTAAGTTGCCGGCATA
>DBDM01000151.1:4482-6798 GCA_002293585.1 Bacteroidales bacterium UBA932 | reverse complement strand
TGTTGTTGTCAAATGTAGTATTTATAAACTGATAAGTGCCGGAAGCATTAGTGCCAATATTAATAGCGCCACCCGAGTTGGTAGCCGTGTTATTCCTGAACACCGTATTGTACACGTAGGCAGGACTTGCATTAAGGTCCATTGCACCGCCATGTCCTCCCGCTCGATTATTCGAAAATAGTGAGCCGGTAAAGGTGGAGGAAGCAGCGCCTTCTTCGGAATAAGCGCCGCCGGAATGAGGCCCTGTAACACTATTGGCCGAAAAGGTACAAGCGGTGTATTGTTGCGCCCCGGCATTGTTATGTACTGCCCCGCCGGAATTTACCGCTTGATTATTCTTAAAAATACTATTGGAAATATGTATAGGATAATTATTATTGTCCCAGTTATTATATATTGCTCCACCATTAGTAGTGGTGGTATTATTTTCAAACAGGCAAGCGTTTATTGTCACTTGTCCTATTCCGGTGCTTTCAAGGTTTAAAGCGCCGCCCACACCATTGTTCTCCGCCTTGTTGCCGGTAAATGTGGAGGCCGTCACATCTACTGTAGCATCCAGGATGTCAATACCTCCGCCGTAGCCATTGATGTTGGTATTATTACGAAAATCACAATTACTCACAAATGCTGTAGCACCCGGTTGAACATTCAAGGCTCCGCCATGTTGACCGCTATTGTCCGAAAACAAGGAATTGGTTATAGTGGCTACGGTGTTTACATGAAGAAGCACCGCGCCGCCAAAGACCCTGTCATTAATATCGGGGTCGCGTGGCCCTGTCCATTCCGTTGAGTTTCCGGTAAACGTACAGGCTGTGATGACGGCAACGGAATTTTCAACACACAACGCTCCGCCGCCACAGGCCGCCCTATTGTTTCTGAACACGCAGCGCTCTACATTCAGCGCGTTATTATCCCTGTTGTAAATGCCGCTACCCCGTCCGTTGTTATCGAGTTGGTCGGCTACATCCGCCCAGCCATCCTGAATGGTCACGTTGGACAATACTGCCGTGGCATTCATCCTCTCATTGCGGGCGGTATTGCCGGAATTGGCAGGATGATAAAATACGTGGTAGACATACATGCCGCCGCCTAAATCACCGGATAGCACGGTAGCGCCGCCGGTGGGCGTGGATTCATTTTCCGTGCCGGCAAACCCGCCGATAACCTTTACGCCGTTACGCAGTGAAAAATGCACATCCCTGGGGTCAACACCTCCATTCGGACAGCTTGTAGGCGTATACGTTCCTTCTTTGATCCACACTTCGGCATTGCCCAAGGCATGGGCCTGCTCTATGGCTTCCTGCAGGTCGCTTTTGGCATTAGCCCACGACAGCCCGTCGTTAGTACCTGCGCCGCCGGGCGTCACGTACACGACATGCTGTCCCCTTGCCGTTCCAATCGACAAAAGAACAAAACACAGATATAACAGGCTATGTTTCATTTTAATGTAGACTACAAAGATAGCCATTTTTTTTAACCGGCAAAATCAATATCCGCTGAAATCTACGCTATCGAACAATACAGAGGGGGTTCTCCAGGAGGAGTGAAGGCGCGCATCATTGCCGGTTTCTGCCATTTGTTGCCACAGACTGAGCAAGTTACCTGTGATGTTCATTTCGGCTATTGGGGTGGTGATCTGTCCGTTTTCGATGAGAAAGCCTTCTACGCCGAAGGAGAAATCGCCGGTGGAGGAGTTGCTGTTCCCGCCGTTGAATCCGGTGACCAAAACACCTTTTTTCAGCAGGGTGCATAGCTGCTCCAAATTTTTATCGCCCGGCTCAAAGGTAAGCACCGACGGGCCGCCGACGGTAGGCTCCGTGTTCATTTTTCCGGCGCACCAGGTGTCAATGAAATAGGTGCTCAGCATGCCTTTTGCTATCACGGGACGTTTTACGGTGGCTATGCCTTCTTCGTCAAACCAGCGTGCGCCGATGGCCCGCGGTATATGAGGCTCATCCGTCACGCTCAATTTTTCGGAGGCGATGCGCGTATGGAGTTTGTTGAGCAGGAAGGAATTTTTTTGTTGTAATCCGTTGCCGTACATGGCGGCTATCAGCGGGGCGAGCAGCCGGCCGGTGTTGAGGTTGTCGACCAGCATGGGATATTTTCCGGAGCGGATTTTCCGCTGTCCTAATTTTTGCACGGCCCGTTGCAGGGCTTTTTGACCTATGCCGGTGCGTTGCAGGTCGTCCCAGTGTGTCGATACATCGAACCAGTAGGCCTCGGGACGTGCATCGTTTTGGTCTTTCAGCGACACGGAAGCGCTGAGGTTATAAAAAGTAGCCGTTTCTTCGCCCTCAAAACCGTTGCTGTCGG
>DBDM01000151.1:1386-4442 GCA_002293585.1 Bacteroidales bacterium UBA932 | reverse complement strand
GGCTTTGGCAGCGGCCATTTTAACGGTCGTGTCCAATTGGTCGTAGCGGCTGTCGAGCTGGTCGAGCCCTTCGCCGTTCCCTTTGTAGTAGAGCGTAGCGCCGGGCAGCCGGCGGCAGGGGTCTTCCGTTAAATAACGTGTGGCTGCAATGGCCTGGCGGATGAAAGGTTCGAGACCGTCCTGTTCCGTGCGGTTGGTGGAATATACGCCGTAACGTCCGTCGACAAATAATTCTATGGTGAGTTTATTTTCCGATGCCTGTTGCAGTTTGTCGAGTTGCGTGTTGCGGTATTCGAACACGTTGCTTGAACCGGCTGATAGTGCCGCCCTGCAAGCCTGCGCCCCGCATTTGGCGGCAAATTCAAGCGCCCGGCGGACAATGTTTTTTTCGATCGTTTTATTCATGGTTTGTTCCGGTTAACATAGGCACAAAACTGAACTCGCCGTGTTGTGTAGTGCGGTAGTCCGACTCACCGGTGCGTTCAATCAGCTGCATGGTTTGTCCGTTTTCGCCCACGGGGATCACCATGCGCCCGCCCACTGCCAGCTGCGACAGCAAGGCCTGCGGTACTTCGGGCGCGCCGCAGGTGACAATAATTTTTTGAAAAGGCGCCAGTGTGGGTTTACCGGCGTAGCCGTCGCCGTAGAACAACGAGGCGCGGTAGTGCAATCCGAGTAACCGTTGTTGCGCCTGCAGGTACAGTTCGCGCTGCCGTTCAATGGAATAAACGGTGGCGCCGAGTTCGGCCAGTATGGCGGTTTGGTAGCCGCATCCGGTGCCGATTTCCAGCACTTTTTCCCATTTTTTTACCTGGAGCAAATGTGTTTGCATGGCCACGGTAAAAGGTTGTGATATGGTTTGTTTCGCGGCTATCGACAAGGGTTTATCTTCGTAGGCAAAATGCTCCAATCCTTTGTCGACAAAGAGGTGGCGCGGCACCTTGCCCATAGCGTTGAGCACATTTTCATCAAAAGGAAACTTCTTCCGCAGGTAGTCCACTAAGCGTTGGCGCATCGCCTTATATTTTATATCGTCCGTATTAGTCATAAGCTGCAAAGATAGCTAATAACTCATTACCTGCCAATAATAAGTTTCGAAAGTGCCGTTGTGATACATACGCACCAGCGCTTCCACGGGCTTGTCTTCGCCATACTTGTCGTAAGGTTTTTTAAGATTGGCGCCAAACAGTCTGGCGATTCCCTGCCAGAAAAAAGCCGTCAACCCGCCTTTCAAATTTTTGATCAGGTAATAGGACGTTTGTCCCGCTTCACGGTCGATCAGCCGCATGAGCAGTTTGCCCTGGGAGAACGTCAGCTTTTTTAGCGGTTGTTCAAATTCTTCAAACAGCGCTTTTTCCTGTTCCTTGAGATATTCTTTGCGTTGTTTTTCGTCGGTTATCGCCATCATTTCCCTGTCGATCTGTTTCAGGCGTTCTTTAGCCATCAGGGCGTAGGGATATGTTTTATTGAAATTATATACTAGTCTTTGGTATTCGCGTTTTGCCCGCTCGTTTTTAAAGACCGGCTTCGGATAAACGGTTATCGGCGGTACGGTAAGCTGGTATAGCGTATCTGCGTTCTCAATGGTATAGCCCACCACGTAGCCCTGCGCGAAACAGTGGAAAATGGAGAATTGAAAATTGAAAACGAATAAAATGGCAAAATAAATAGCTTTTTTCATCCATTTCACCTTTTTACCCTTCCACCCTTCACCCTTTACCTTGTTTCTTATGTGCCTGTCCATAGGACTACAAAGGTAAGGTTTTTCTTGTAAACCTTGCTAAATTAACGTCCGAAAATCACGTTATTAATATAAAATTAGGCTTATTTCATAGAAATGTTCGGGAAATTTTGTAACTTTGTGAGTTAAGCATTAAATGATGAAAAAAACACTTTACCTTTTGCTCTTTTTGGCGTTCCCATTGGCAGCCTCGACACAGGTGCCCGAAAATAATATGACGCCGGATAATGCTATTTTACAGCAAAATATAGCTATTCCGACGCTTCCCGTCAGATTGGATTTTGCCGGGGAAACGGTGCCTTTGGAATATTTTGACGTCCGGGAATCGCTGATGCGGGAACTGTCGGTAATTTGTTACTGGCATTCCAGTATGGTGTTCACGATCAAATTATCACACCGGTTTTTCCCGATGATTGAGCTTATCCTGGCGAAAGAAGGTGTTCCCGATGATTTCAAATACCTTTGCGTGGCCGAAAGTAATTTGCAGCAAGTCATATCACCGGCCAGAGCGGTCGGTTTCTGGCAATTCCTCGAAGCTACGGGAAAGGACTACGGGTTGGAGATCAACAGTGAGATAGATGAACGTTATCATATTGAAAAAGCCACGGTGGCCGCTTGCCAATATTTGAAAAAAGCCTATGAAAAATACGGCTCGTGGACACTGGCCGGAGCGGCCTATAACGTTGGTAACGCCAATGTGGACAAACAAATAGAGCGACAGAAACAAAAGGATTATTATGATCTGTTATTGCCCGAAGAAACCAGCCGGTATATTTTTCGTGCGTTGGCATTCAAGTTGGTGATGACGAGTCCGGAGAAGTATGGCTTCATGATAGAAAGAAATGATGACTTTGCTCCTTTGGCGTGGAAGACGGTGAAGATTACCGGCGCCGTGGAATCATGGGCCGATTTTGCCGCCGAGTACGGCACGAACTACAAGATATTCAAATATCTCAATCCCTGGCTGCGGGAACCGTTCCTGACCAATAAGGAAGGTAAAACCTACGTGGTGAAAGTGCCGGTGGAAGGGTTTAGGGAAGGCGGTAATTAATTGAAAATTGAAAATGGAGAATTGAAAATGATTGTTTAAGACGGTAGTTTACATGAAAAAAAACAATATAAAAAAAGTTCAAACACAAAAACGTGCTGATATTAGTGATGACGCTTCATTTTCAATTTTCAATTCTCCATTTTCAATTCAAGAAGCTCAGGAGTTAGTGGTTTTGGGCGCGCGGGTGCACAATCTGAAAAATATAGACGTGCATATTCCGCGCAACGCCTTGTCGGTAATTACCGGTCTCAGCGGAAGCGGCAA
>DBDM01000151.1:0-1370 GCA_002293585.1 Bacteroidales bacterium UBA932 | reverse complement strand
CTGTCGGCCTACGCCCGTCAGTTCATGGGCAGCATGGAGCGCCCCGACGTTGACCAGATTACAGGCCTCAGTCCGGTGATTGCCATTGAGCAGAAAACTACCAACAAAAATCCTCGTTCCACGGTAGGCACCATTACCGAGGTATACGACTTCCTGCGCCTGCTTTACGCCAGAGCGGCCATCGCTTACTCGAAGGAAACGGGCGAAGAAATGGTGCGCTATACCGACGAACAGATCGTACAATTGATCATCAAACAGTTTTCCGGAAAAAAATGCGTTATCCTGGCGCCTGTGGTGTCGGGGCGCAAAGGCCATTATAAAGAACTGTTCGAACAGCTGCGCAAGCGCGGTTTTCTGAATGCCCGTATCGACGGTGAAATGATGGAGATACGTCCCCAGCATAAATTAGACCGCTATAAATCGCACTTCATTGAAGTGGTAGTGGATAAATTGACACCTTCCCGCGACGACGAACAGCGCTTGCGCGAATCCTTGCGCACGGCCATGCAACAGGGACGGGGAACTATTGCCGTGTTGGGCATGGACAATCAGCAACTGCGCTATTACAGCAAGCACCTGATGTGCCCTACTACCGGCATTTCATACGCCGAGCCGGCGCCGCATTCCTTTTCATTCAATTCGCCGCAGGGCGCCTGCCCGCATTGCAACGGACTGGGCGTAGTGACCGAAATTGATATAGCCAAGATCATCCCCAACGGTAAACTCAGCATCAAAAAAGGCGGGATCCTCGCCCTGGGGAAATACCGCGATACTTTGACGTTCCGGCTGCTGGACGCTATTGCTGCGAAATATGATTTTTCATTGGACGACCCCATCGAAAAATTGCCGGAAGATGCGTTGAATGTAATACTCTACGGGTCGGAAGAATTATTCCGCGTGCAAGCGGTGAGCGGAAAGCAGTCGGACTACATGACCACGTTCGGCGGCGTGGTAGGCGTTCTGGAAAGCGCCGATGAAGACAACGAGACCAGCAAGAATGCTACGGAACGTTTTATCACCTACACTACTTGTCCGGTTTGCGAGGGCACGCGCCTGAAAGAAGAAGCCCTGCATTTCAAGATCGACGATAAAAATATTGCCGAATTGAGCGCTATGGATTTGCAAACTCTGTGCCAATGGTTCGACGGACTGGAAAGCCGTCTGAACAAAAAGCAGCAAGCCATTGCCCGGGATTTATTGAAAGAAATCCGCGACCGCCTGGGCTTCCTGCTCAACGTGGGATTATCATACCTCTCATTGAGCCGCAGCACGCGCAGCCTCAGCGGAGGCGAAAGCCAGCGTATACGCTTGGCCACGCAGATAGGTTCGAAGTTAGTCAACGTGCTGTATATCCTCGACGAGCCGAGCAT
>DBDM01000055.1 GCA_002293585.1 Bacteroidales bacterium UBA932 | reverse complement strand
ACGCACTGGTCGATGATGAGGTTGCTCACTTCGGCCAGGCGGTACACGTTAGCTTCGCGGGCGCGGTAATCGCCGCCTTTGATCGTATCGTAGAATAAACGATATACGGAGTCGTTGTCGTTCGGGTAGTTTTTAGCCGCATTGATCCCTCCCTGTGCGGCGATGGAGTGCGCACGGCGGGGGGAGTCGCTGATACAAAATACCTTCACATTATAGCCTAATTCACCGAGGGAGGCCGCTGCAGCGCCGCCGCCGAGGCCTGTTCCAACCACAATAATGTCGAGTTTACGTTTGTTGGCCGGACTTACTACACGGATAGCAGCTTTATGGCGGGTCCATTTTTCCGCCAAAGGGCCTTCGGGAGTTTTAGCAATCAGTTTTTCGGACATAATTTATTTACAGATTACGGATTTAAGAACGCAAATGTACAATTTTTTTTCGGCAATTGCAAGAAGGGGTTGCGGATTTAGAAAATAATTCTTAACTTTGTGATACGCTACTGTTATCAACCGCCAATTATTTAAAAATTATTTTTTATGTCACGTGACGAACAGCAACAACTGAAAATCAAGTATTACAACGAGGCAATCCGTTATATGAACAATGCGAAGGAAACTTTGCAAAAGGCAGGGAAGGAAGGTCAATTTTATAAAGACGACAAGTATGTGAAAACAGCTTGCGGAATAGCCTATAATGGTGTTTTAAAGGCGCTTGACGGTTATCTTTTTCTTAAAGGTGTTGAGAAAACAAAGGGTCGTAAGTCCATTAATTATTATTATGAGGCTTTGGGCAAGCTTGACAGGAAAATGTTGATCAGCCTTCATGATGCTTATGAGGTGTTGCATTTGTCGGGCTATTATGACGGCATCCGTAACGTGAAAATCGTACAATCCGGCTTGGAGTTGGCCTATGATATTATCAGCAAGATCAAGCCGGCAGCGGCGTGATAAACCAAGGCGACAGGGGAGGGGCACGCCCTGTCCCCTTTACTACCACAAAAAATTATTGAACGGATAACGCCCGGCGTGGATCTCGGCCACCATGGTGTACACATCCTTGCGGAACTTGTCGATGTTGGTTTTGTTTTTTGCCGAAATGAAAATAGCGGGCATGTCGCTGTTATTTTCTTTCCACTCGGCCATTAATTCCTCGAGACTGTAATTGGCGCGGGTTTTAGGCATAATATCGTACTCATCCTGCGGCGTGTAGGTGTAAGCGTCGGTTTTGTTGAACACCATGAACACCGGCTTGTCGCCGCCGCCAATCTCCTTGAGCGTTTCGCCGACTACCCTGATGTGGTCTTCGAATTGCGGGTGCGAAATGTCTACCACGTGCAGGAGGATATCGGCCTCGCGCACCTCATCGAGCGTGCTTTTGAAGGACTCTACCAACTGGTGGGGCAGCTTGCGGATGAAGCCCACGGTGTCGGTGAGCAGGAAGGGAAGGTTTTCGATCACCACCTTGCGCACGGTGGTGTCGAGCGTAGCGAAGAGTTTGTTTTCGGCAAACACTTCGGTCTTGGCCACGGTGTTCATCAGGGTGCTTTTGCCCACGTTGGTATACCCTACGAGGGCAAGGCGCACAAGGCTTCCGCGGTTACCGCGCTGCGAGGCCATTTGCCGGTCAATCTTCTTCAACTCGCCTTTGAGCTTGCTGATCTTGTCGAGAATGATACGGCGGTCGGTTTCGAGCTGTGTTTCGCCGGGACCGTTCATACCAATGCCCTTGCCGCCGCGCTGTCGCTCAAGGTGGGTCCACAGGCGGGTGAGGCGTGGCAGCATGTATTGGTACTGCGCCAGCTCCACCTGCGTTTTGGCATAGGCGGTCTTGGCGCGTTGTGCAAAGATGTCGAGGATGAGGTTCGTACGGTCAATAATCTTGCGCTCCAGTGCTTTTTCCAGGTTGCGCAATTGTGAGGGCGTAAGTTCATCGTCAAAAATTACCGTATCAATTTCATTGGCTTCGACGTAGTCTTTGATTTCCTGTATTTTTCCGGTACCGATGTAGGTGCCGGCCAATGCGTGGTCGAGCTTTTGGGTGAATTGTGTGACGGTAACCGCACCGGCGGTTTCGGCTAAGAACGCCAGTTCGTCAAGGTATTCCGCTACCTTTGCTTCGTTTTGTTTTTGGGTAATAATACCAACTAAAACGGCTTTTTCCGGCTCTACGGATGTTGTGTTATATTTTTTCTTTTCAATCATAGAATTTCAGATTGCTTCGTCCTGCTTCGTTCCTCGCAGTCCTCGCAAGGACGAAAAAAAACCCGCACCATAAGGCACGGGTTCTTTATGGTTAATAAAATTAAATTACTTAACGTAATTGGAAAATCACCGGGAAAGTATACTTCACACGTACGGCCTTGGTACGTTGTTTACCGGGCGTCCACCTTGGCGACATAGAAATTACACGAATAGCTTCTTTATCGAGCGAGGCGTCAACACCGCGGAGTATCTTCACATCGGCCACTTTTCCTTCAGCTGTTACAACGAACGAACAAATTACACGCCCCTGGATACCGTTTTCCTTAGCCACTTCGGGATAGGTCATGTTTTTAGACACCCACTTGGAAAACTCGTTTTCATCGCCACCCATGAATTTGGGTTTTTCTTCTACCACTGCTAAGGGAATATCTTCTTCTTCCAATTCATCTTCCTGTTGCTGCACATAATCCATCACCTGCACACCAATGTTTTTGTCGTCTTCGGTAGAGAGAATGATGTTATCGTTTACGCTCACATCGTCTTCCACGATCTGGATTACGTCGGACACTACGGGAATTTTAGGGATTTCGGGCGGCGGCGGCAATTCTTCCCTGGTGATGGGAACCATTTCTTCCTCAGTAGCTATTTCCGTTGAGGTATCCATAAGAGTAATTGATTTCTCGTATGTTTTCCATTCAAAAGCAACTAAGCAAATAACCAAAGCGACGATAAACCCTATTTCCGTGAACAACATCTTTTTGTTCTCAAGGCTTGCTTTCGGAGATTTTTTAATTTCCATGGCGTTTTAATCTTTAAGTTTCGTGGAGCATATCGGAGTCGAACCGATGACCTNNTTGTGGAGCATGTCGGAATCGAACCGACGACCTTTTGCATGCCATGCAAACGCTCTAGCCAACTGAGCTAATACCCCTGAATTGTTTTACATCGTAAAAAAATTTATATCGTACAAAAATAGGCATATTTTTTGAATATGCAAATTGTTAAAAGAAATTTATGCTTTGTTTACCATCGGCCGGGGTATTGCGGGCCCCTGCGTATGGTAGTGTTAGGTCTGTGTAAATCGTTGTAATTTTGACCCTTAGTTTGGAAAACTACAGGAAAATTATACCTTACCCGTACTTTTTTGCCGCGCTGTATGCCGGGTGTCCATCTTGGCGACGCGGAGATTATTCTTTTGGCTTCGCTGTCGAGAGACGGATGTACTCTTTGAAGTACTTTTACATCAACTACTTTCCCGGTAGTATCAACTACAAATGAACAAACTACTCTTCCTGTAATACCTTGATTTCTCGCATCTTGTGGGTATTTTAGGTTGCGAGACACCCATATGGAAAACATTCTTTCATTACCGCCGAGAAATGTGGGTTTTCTTTCGACGTCCTTGAATGTAGTGACTGTACTTGTGTCGCTTTCGATACTGGTAGTCAGGCTGTCCGGCGACTGAGCCGCCGCCGGAACCCAACAAAACAATAGTACAATAATAGCTATGTGTTTCATAATAATTATATCACCTTCATTTCCGTCAGCACATTGTTCATGCTGCGTACGGCTTCGGCGCTTTTGTTGAACGCTGCCTGTTCGTCGGCATTCAGCGCATAATCCACAATTTTTTCCCAGCCGTTTTTGCCTACCACTACGGGAACGCCTAAGCAAATGTCCTTTTGACCGTATTCACCGTCGAGCGCCACGCAGCAGGGGAACACCTTCTTTTGGTCGCGGATGATGGATTCCACCAGCATGGCGCCGGCAGCGCCGGGAGCATACCAGGCCGAAGTGCCGAGCAGTTTCGTAAGGGTAGCGCCGCCTACCATCGTGTCGGCCGCTACTTTGTCGCACACCTCTTTACTGAGCAGGCTGCTCACGGGAATGCCCTTGTAAGCGGCAAAGCGGGTGAGGGGGATCATAGTAGTGTCGCCGTGGCCGCCGATCACCATACCTTCAATGTCGGAAGCAGGCGCATTCAACGCCTGACTCAGATAACATTTGAAACGACTGCTGTCGAGAATGCCACCCATGCCGATAATGCGCTGTTTGGGCAGCTTGCTCGCTTTGAGCGCCAGGTAAGTCATGGTATCCATAGGGTTGCTAATCACCACAATCACTGCGTTGGGGGAGTGTTTCAGCACGTTGTCCACCACAGTTTTTACGATGCCGGCATTGGTGCCGATCAATTCTTCACGCGTCATGCCGGGCTTGCGGGGAATGCCGGAAGTGATCACTACCACATCGGAACCGGCCGTAGCGGCATAATCGTTGGTTACACCTTTAACGCGGGTGTCAAATTCGCACAGGGTGGCGGTTTGCATCATATCGAGCGCTTTACCCTCGGCAAAGCCTTCCTTGATGTCGAGCAGCACCAGTTCGGCCGCCAGTTCTTTTTGTGCAATTACATTTGCGCAGGTAGCGCCCACGTTTCCGGCGCCTACAACAGTGATTTTAGACATAAATTTTATATTTAATTTAAAGATTTAAAGATTCAAGGATTTAAAGATTTGACAAATGCGGGGGCAAAGGTAAGGAAAAATATGTTACTTTTGCGCCATGATTCGTTTTTATACAGAAGACATAAAATTTAATCTTCCTCATAAACAGGAAGTTAAAAAGTGGCTACAAACTGTAATTCTTTCCGAAGGGAAAAAAACGGGGGAGGTGTCGGTTATTTTTTGTTCCGACGATTACTTATTGAAAATCAACCGGCAATACCTTCAGCACGACTACTATACGGATATTATTACGTTTGATTATACGGAAGGTGAAACCCTTGGGGGCGACTTATTTATCAGCGTTGATACGGTGCGCGCCAACGCGGACGAATACCGGCAAAGCTTTGAACAGGAACTGCGGCGGGTGATGGTGCACGGAGTACTGCACTTGTGCGGCTACGATGACGCCACGGATGAGGAACAAGCTGTAATGCGACGCATGGAGGACAAATATTTAGAGTTGGAAGAAGGTTGCTTCGTCGGCCTGTCGGCCTCCTCGCAATGACGGTGGGTAATGGAAACTTTGAGGGATATAAGAGATAAGTGATGAACGATGAGTGATAAGAGAACCTGCGAAAATCCGCGTCATCTGCGTCGTCCGCGTTCTATCTTGTTTTTATCTGTGTAAATCTGTGATATCTGTGGGAAATTTTGAGAAATTAACCCGCTAATTAGTACATCAGCTAATTAGCACATTAAATAATTTTTTTATGTACAAAAAACAAAAATTAAAAAACTACGACTTTTGCTTCAAACGCTGGAGCCGGAAGTCGTATGCTGCGTTCAACAGCATGCACAGCGTAGTGAAAATGGGCGTAATGAAGGTGGGCGTTTCCATCGTTATGCTCACTACCCAGAACGTATTCGCCCAGGACACGCTAACCCCGGCACGCACAGCCACGCTCGACGAAATTGTCGTCACCGGGCAACGCGAAAGCGCCTTGCCCAATGTAGTGCGCACCATGGCCGTCATCACCCGCGCCGAAGTGGAGCCTGCGCCCTTACCTTCGCTCAACAACCTTCTCCGCTCACTACCATCACTCGATCTGAGGCAACGCGGGCCTCTCGGCACCCAAGCCGACCTCTCCATCCGCGGTGGTACTTTCGACCAAACACAAATCCTCATCAACGGTATTAATTTCAGCGACCCACAAACAGGGCACTATAGTCTCGACCTGCCGGTTGAACTGGCAGGCGTTCTGCGCGTGGAAGTGCTGCAGGGATTGAACGCCCCCGGCGCCATTGGCGGTGCAGTGAACATCATGACGGGCGGTCGCGATTTTAATACGGTGAACCTTACGCTTTCGGGCGGCCGCTGGGGCTATTTCAACCTCTCAGGCAACGCCACAGTGGGCGATGAACGCTTGTCGGCCTACATCTCGGCCTCGCACCAGCAAAGCGACGGTTACATTACCAATACCGATTTTCAAACCGGTAATATCTTCACCCATGTCAGCTATGCCGCTCCCGCCGGGCGTTTCGAAGCGCAACTCGGCTACCAGGATAAGGCTTACGGCTCCAATGGGTTTTATTCTTTCAGCTATCCCAACCAGTTTGAACAGGTGCGTACCTTGCTCGGTAGCCTGCGCTGGCAAAAAGATATAGGCGTATTTAATTTTTCTGCGGCGGCCTATTACCGCGGACACGCCGACCGCTTTGAGTTGTTCCGCAACGATTTTCCCGACTGGTACACCGGACATAATTATCATCAAACAACCACAGTAGGAGGGAAGGCGCTCGTGTCGGCGCACAGTGTCTTGGGAGAGACCAATTTTTCGGTAGAAATTCGCAACGAACATATCTACAGCAACGTCTTGGGCGAGCCTATGCCTGCATCCAAACCCGTTCCTTTTGAAGGCGATGCCGTGTTTACTAAAGAAGCCGGCCGGCTGTTGTTGCATGCTTTCTTGTCGCAACGCTACAGCTGGCGTAAATGGACGGCCACAGCGGGGTTATCTTATCATCACAGTAATGATTTCGGCAATAAATTTTGCGGAGCGGCCGACCTGCGCTATAACTGGGACTACCACTGGGCTTCATTTATAGCCATTAACCAATCATTGCGCCTGCCCACCTTCACCGACCTGTTTTACACCACTGCCACACACCAGGGCAATCCCCACCTGCTACCCGAGGAGGCGCTCACCGGAGAGATCGGCACGGCCTTTGCGCAACCGGCCTGGCGGTCGTCCTTATCGTTGTTCTACCGCAAGGGAAAGAACCTTATCGATTGGGTCTACACGGAAGGTGGCGCCAGGTCGCAAAGCCGCAACTACAGCGGGGTGGATGCTGTGGGCACGGAATTTCAGCTGCAATGGAATAACCGGGAAACACATCCCCGGAGTTTCTTCCGGCGTGCGGGCTTGGCCTACAGTTTTACTTACGTAGATAAAGCCCCCGGCGAACTGGAAACCTCCTACGTGTTGGATTATTTGCGCCATAAATTAACCTTGACGGCGGAGCACGAACTCTTTTCCCCTAAACTGAAAGCTGCGTGGGCATTGGCTTTTCAAGACAGGGCGGGTACGTATGCCGATTATCATTCGGGCGAAGTACGGCCTTTTGACGCCTTTGCCTTGCTTGACTTGCGCTTGAACTGGGAAGAAAAACATGCCGTTTTCTTTGTAGAAATAAACAACATTTTCGACACCACCTATTTCGACTACGCAGGCCTCCCGCAGCCCGGCCTGTGGTGGCTGACCGGCGTCAAAATGAAATTGTAATCGTGGCAGACCTGTGTGTCTGCCCTCTTATTTTATATCTACTACCTAAACGGGTCCCCCTTTTTATCAATGCTTAACACCCACCTGAAAGCATTTAATACTAAATAATTTTGCGTAGCATCGAGAAATTCGCGCTGGCCGTGTCCCATATTCAAATAAACCATCCGGTACTTTTTGTTCGTCCACACCACCGGGGTATCGCCGCCGGGAATAATGTCCTTTAGTCCCAATGGATAATTGTCGGCCGACAGGCTCACCAGCACTTCTATGTCCCTGTGCTCGCGCGGACTGGGTTGCCATTGGTACCATTCGTTTTCGGGGGCGATGAATGATGCCGGCAGCCCTTTGGTCACCGGATGCGCTTTATCTACCGTGAGCTTTGCGGGAATGGCCGGCCAACTATTGCAATAAAAGACCCCGCCGCCTAAAAATGCTAAGAACCAGGGCCAGTTGGTATGCCTGTCGTTATACGCCGCCACATGGAAACCCATCCATCCGCCGCCGTTTTCCATATAACGCTCGAAAGCCGCCCGCTGCTGCTCATTGCGGGGCTGGTCGTTCAGCATCATGATGAGGTCGTAGTTCTTCAACGTTTCATCATTCAGCAGGGAGAAATCATCGGTGGCGTCAAAATAAAAACCGTCGCCCACGGTCAGCGCTTTAAAATAATTGATGGCATCCTCTGCAAATTGCACGTGAGCGCCTTCCACCCGGGTGCTGTACAGGGCTAATACACTAAACCGCGGCGCTGTGGCGTACTGTGCCGTCATGTTACCGCTTCCGAAAGCCAGCAGGACTAAAAGAATAATGTGTTTCATAAAGTTACTGCGACGCCCATAGCAGGGCATTAGAAAAAAGAATTACAAAATTTTCGGTTTCAAATAAACGGGGACTGTGTCCCATCAGGAAATACACATTCCGGGCCTTGACCTGCTCGTTGCACCAGATCACCGGATGGTCGCCCATGGTTATGTCGGATGCCGGTTCGTAGCTCGATTCGTCGACCGAAGCCAATACCCGTACATTCGGGTGCGGACTTCTATTGAAAGTATACCATTCGTCGTCGGGAATTACAAAACTGCCGGAAACATTTTTCATCACGGGATGTTCCGGATCTTCTACCTGTACCGTAGCGCTGGCTGTGGCGGCAATGTAATGTTGAAACCGTATGCCACCCATGAACTCCGAAAACCATGTCCACATCGGATAACCGTCGAAATCACCGAGCAGCGTGGCATGATGGAATCCCACCCATCCGCCTCTGCCTTCTTCGATATAACGTATAAAAGCTTGTTGGGACTCCGGTGTCCACGTATAAGGCGGGAAATCCAACTGTATGAACACATCAAACCTGTCGAGAAATTTTTCGGTAATACTGTCGGTCGAATTGATCTCCGTGAACTCGAAATGATGAATTTCGGCAAATTTATCCAGCCATTCCATAGCGGCGTCCGTAAACGGCCCGTGCTGCCCGCCGCGCTCGGTGAGTATTAACCCTCGCACCAACGGCTGTGGGGCGTTACAGCACGACATGATGAAAAGAGCCGGCAACCATACAACAAAATAATATATTTTTTTCATTCCGAAGAATTTAATACAACAACACAACGTGTACCGTACAAAGATAATCAAATTTTTCGGCGGATTTTTTGGAGAGTTAAAATTTTTATGTACCTTTGTAGTATCAGAACCTGCTAAGCGTACAACCACAGTATGTGTGGCAGGTTTTTTTATGTAATAGCCACCTTAAAAACTCTTGTGATGGAATTAGAACCTATTCAACAAAAAATTTTTGAAGTACGCGGTTGCCGCGTTATGCTTGATTTTCATTTAGCCGAACTATACGGCGTTGAAACAAAACGTTTGAAAGAAGCTGTCAGGAGAAACATAAAACGTTTTCCACCGGATTTTATGTTCGAGATGACGCAATTAGAGTGTAATGGNNTAAGGTCGCAATTTGCGACCTTAGACGTGTCGTGGTTCCGGTATCGCCCTTTTGCCTTTACCGAGCACGGCATAACCATGTTGTCGGCCATTCTTATGAATGCCCCTAAGCCTGCATTGCCTGAACGGAAACCCATTGGTTTTATGCAGGGCACAGGAATACGGAAAGAATAGATATATTTTTTATCCGCGTTCT
Organism: Bacteroidales bacterium UBA932; assembly: GCA_002293585.1. Taxonomy (GTDB): domain Bacteria; phylum Bacteroidota; class Bacteroidia; order Bacteroidales; family UBA932; genus UBA932. Next base: position 1,230 of record DBDM01000055.1, on the reverse strand, counting down.
ATATTTATGATATCTACAGGAAATTTTGTACCTTTGCGCCCAATTTAATTTATATTTCCATGTCCTTATCTCAATTCCTTCCGGCCTTTGCGCAACTTAAAACACCGTTCTATTTCTACGATATAGACCTGTTGCAACAAACCATGGCCGCCTGTAAAAAAGAAATGAACCGCTACGGCTATCATGCCCACTATGCACTGAAAGCCAACAATAATGAAAAAATCGTGAAACTATTGCGTGATGCGGGTTTCGGCGCCGACTGCGTAAGCGGCAACGAGGTGTTGTATGCAGTGAAAAACGGTTTTGCCCCCAAACAAATAGTGTATTCCGGCGTAGGAAAAACCGACGAAGAAATTAACCATGCCATTGCCCATAATATTTTTTGCATCAACTGCGAATCGGTGCAGGAGCTGGAAGTGGTGAATGCCTTGTCAGCAAAGGCCGGAAAGGTAGTCGACATTTCTATCCGCCTCAATCCCGATATCGACCCGCACACCCATGAATACATCACTACCGGTCTCGAAGAAAATAAATTCGGCATCAGCGAATGGGAATTTAACCACATGGTGGAACGCCTGCAAGCCTCGAAAAACCTTCGTTTAATAGCGCTGCACGCCCACGTGGGTTCACAGATCACCGACATGCCGGTGTTCGAAAAATTATGCTGTCGCATCAACGAATTGCAGCAGGTGCTGGCTGATAAGGGCGTAACGGTAGAGCACTTGAACATGGGCGGCGGCCTGGGCGTGAATTACGAAGATCCCGAAGGCCATCCCATAGCCGATTTTGCCGGTTATTTCGCCATTTTTCATAAACATTTGTCCTTACGCCCCGGACAAACCCTGCATTTTGAACCCGGCCGTCCCTTGGTAGCCCAATGCGCCAGCCTCATTACCCGCGTACTCTACGTAAAGAACGGACAGAAAAAGAATTTTGTAGTAGTAGATGGAGGCATGACCGACCTGTTGCGCCCGGCGCTCTACCAGGCGCAGCATGCCATTCGGCAGCTCAGCTCCGATAAGATGCCGCAGGCCTATGATGTGGTGGGGCCTATCTGCGAATCGGCCGACTGCTTCGGCAAGAACATTATGCTGCCGCAGGCCTCCCGCGGCGACTTCATAGCCCTCCGCACCGCCGGCGCCTACGGACAAACCATGTGCATGCGCTACAACCTGCGCGACCTCCCCCCCGCCGTCTACTCCGACGAATTGCCTTTATCCGTCTAATCCG